>NZ_JAGKSG010000004.1:0-179183 GCF_018119385.1 Massilia sp. AB1
CCGCCGCAGCGGTCTTTTTTGGGGAAGCTGGCCCTTATTTGGCCCAGCTGTCCTTGAGCGTGGTCACGCGATTGAAGACCGGCTTGCCCGGCGTCGAATCCACGCGGTCGGCGACGAAGTAGCCGTGGCGCTCGAACTGGAAGCGCTGGTCGGCCACCGCGTCCTTCAGGCCCGGCTCCAGGTAGGCGGTGATGGTCTCGAGGGCGTTCGGGTTCAGCACGGCCTTGAAGTCCTTGCCGCCGGCGTCCGGCTGCGGCTCCAGGAACAGGCGGTCGTACAGGCGCACTTCGGCCTCGAGCGCGCTGGCGGCGCTGACCCAGGTGATGTTGCCCTTGACCTTGTAGTTGTCCGCGCCCGGCGTGCCCGACTTGGAATCCTCGAAGTACTTCACGTGCACGGCCGTCACGTTGCCGTCCGCATCCTTGTCGTAGCCGGTGCACTCGACCACATAGCCGTACTTCAGGCGCACGCGCGCGCCCGGCTGGTCGCCCACCGGAGGCGTGAAGCGGAAGTAGCCCTTGGTCGGCACTTCCATGAAGTCTTCGCGCTCGATCCACAGTTCGCGGGTGAACGGGAAGGTGCGCACGCCCCATTCAGGATGGTGCGGGTGGACCGGCGAGGTGCACTCGTGGGCTTCGCCTTCGGGGAAGTTGTCGACGATGAGCTTGAGCGGACGCAGTACGGCGATGGCGCGCGGCGCCTTCGGATCGAGGTCGTCGCGCAGGGCGCCTTCCAGGGTGCTCATGTCGATCCAGCCGTCGGCCTTCGAGACGCCGATGCGCTCGCAAAACAGCTGGATCGATTCCGGCGTGTAGCCGCGGCGGCGCAGGCCGACGATGGTCGGCATGCGCGGGTCGTCCCAGCCGGTGACGATGCCGTCGTCCACCAGCGAGCGCAGCTTGCGCTTGGAGGTGACCACATAGGTCAGGTTCAGGCGCGCGAATTCGTACTGGCGCGGCACCGGCTTCTGGAAGAAGCCGCCTTCGGCCAGGGTTTCGACCAGCCAGTCGTAGAACGGGCGGTGGTCGGTGAACTCCAGGGTGCACAGCGAGTGGGTGATGTTCTCCAGCGCGTCCGAGATCGGATGCGTGTAGTCGTACATCGGGTAGATGCACCAGTTGTCGCCGGTGCGGTGGTGGTGCGCATGGCGGATGCGGTACAGGGCCGGATCGCGGTTGGTCATGATCGGGGACGCCATCGCGTCCTCGCTCATCTTGGCGCGCAGGATGTGCTCGCCGTCCTTGTACTTGCCGGCCTTCATGTCGCGGAAGATCTGCAGCGACTCTTCCACCGGGCGGTTACGGAAGGGCGAGTTGGTGCCCGGCGTGCCGAAATTGCCGCGGTTCTTCGCCATCTCTTCGGCGCTCTGGCTGTCGACATAGGCCTTGCCGGTCTTGATCAGGTACTCGGCCATCTCGTACAGCTTGTCGAAATAGTCCGACGCGTAGTACAGGTGCTCCTTGCCTTCCTGCTCCCAGGAGAAGCCGAGCCACTTGACGCTGTCCATGATGGTGTCGACGTATTCCTGCTCTTCCTTCTCGGGATTGGTGTCGTCGAAGCGCAGGTGGCACAGGCCCGCGTAGTCGCGCGCCAGGCCGAAGTTCAGGCAGATCGATTTGGCGTGGCCAATGTGCAGGTAGCCGTTCGGCTCCGGCGGGAAGCGCGTGATCACGGGCGGCAGGCCCGCGCGCTTGTGGGTGCCGGCCGCCAGGTCGTTTTCGACGATGGCGCGCACAAAGTTCGACGACAGCGGATTTCCTGCCGCTGCCGGGTTATTCTTGTCGTTACTCATGAAGAATGGTGTTGGATAGGTAAGTTCGGGGCATTTTACCGTAGACGGGGCCGCTCCGGTCCCCTATGTGGTGGAGCGCACCGTCAGGATGGCCCCCAATGCGCATACTTGGGGACAGCTCAACCCCTTGCAAGGTCGAACCCATGAAAACCCTCGCCACCCATCCGGACCTGGTGCGTGCCTGGCTGTTTGCGCTCGGCGGCCTGCCCATGCCCGCGCTGCCGGCCGCGCCGCAAGCTGTCCCCGTAGCGCCCGTGCATCCGCCCGAGCCGCCATTGCCACCCTACAGGCACTGAACAGCTTGTTATCAATCTGGCAAGCCTGACAGCTTATCCTTTTATAGTGGATAATCTCGCCTTTGCCGATCGCCGGAGAGTCTCAAGTGGAAAATTTATACGCGATCCTCGGCGTCGCGCCGAACGCCAGCGACGACGAGATCAAGAAGGTCTACCGTTCGCTGGCCATGCGCTACCACCCGGACCGCAACCAGGCGCCGGGCGCGGAGGCGCGCTTCAAGGCCGTGACCAAGGCCTACGAGATCCTGTCCGACCCCGCCAAGCGCGCGGAATACAACCAGAGCGTCAACCACCGCATCGTGCTCGATGCCGAGGCCGAGGCCTTCGAACTGTGGCGCTCGCTGTTCGCGCTGAATGGCGTCAATCTCCAGGCCTGAGCCATGGCGCCGCGCTGCGCGGCCACCACCGAATCAACAGGATAGAACAATGAAACACGTACATCCCGAATTCTCGTTCCAGTCGCGTGAACTGGAAGGCCAGATCGAGGGCACCCTGGGCGACCCGCCCAACCGCAAGAACTACGACATGATGGTCGGCGCCCTGGTGTCCGAGTACGCCAGCGGCTCGGGCCTGGACGATGTCAACCTGATGGCCTTCGCCCTGGTCGACCGCATCCGCTTCACCGATCCCAAGGGCCTGATGCGCGAAGCCGCCGACTACGAGGGCGGCGACCCGTCGCGCGTGTTCGCGATGGCCGAGTGCGATGGCGAGGACGGCGCGGCCATGTACGACTCGATGATCGCGAACCACCCGGAACTGGCGCGCCAGGCCATCATCACCGCCTTCCTGTACAAGAACCAGGGCCGCTGGGACGACGTCGACCAGTCGCTCGACCAGCTGGCCGAAGGCGAGGACGACGATGAGGGCGATGAGATGGACAGCACGGCCGCATCCGACGACTTCACCCAGCTGTTCGACCAGGAAGGAGGGGACCGCGAATGAGCGACGAAGGTAATAAAGGCAGCAACCTGCCCGCGCTGACCAAGCAGGTCGGCGACCTGGTGCTGGCCGGCTCGCTCGAACACGCCGAAGAGGTGTTCTCGAAAGCGGCCGACGAACACGGCGACTACGCCGTGGCCCAGGTGCTGCAGGACCTGCCGCCGCAGGTCACCGCGCTGCACCTGTCGGGCTTCGACGGCGCCAAGACCTCGCTGGCGACCATGCTGGTGCCGCCCAAGGCCTGGGCCGACAGCCTGGCCTATATCGCCGCTACCTGGCCGGACAACATGATCGAGGACGACCCGGAGCGCATCGCCGAGAACCTGTTCAACCACGTGCACGGCGTGGTCTATGCCCAGGACGACGAGGACCGCCGCAACGAGCTGCTGGCCGAGGCTTCGGCCACCGACCATGGCGCGACCGTGTTCGCGATCCTGTGGTCGCTGGCGCCGAAGGACATCCTGGAAGTGGCCGGCGAGATCATCTCCAAGGGCCGCTACGTGACCGCCCAGACCAGCGGCGACAGCGACATCGTGCCGCTGGCGGTGGACCTGGCCAAGGCCAGCGAGGACGGCTGGGAGCGTTCGCTGCTCGAGCTGTTCCCGGAATTCCGCCACAGCGCCGAGATGGCCGACATCGAGCTGCCGGACGACCCGGACGAGGAATCGGAATTCATGCAGCGCTCGACCCGCGAGCTGCTGTACCGCCTGCGCAAGCAGGTGCCGTCGGTGCGCAGCATGCCGCGCCGCAGCACCCGCCGCAGCCTGGGCACGGACATCTTCTCGTGAGCGGGGCCAGCGGAGCCATGCTGCCAGCCATCGTCATCGAGAAGCCGCCGCGCCTGGTGCGGGCGATCAAGCTGCTGTCCACCGAGGCCACCGCCGACGAGGCGGCGATCCTGGCGGACGAACTGTCCGGGATCACCGCCATGGTGGCCGAGAAGTTCACCAACGACCGTACTGCGGAAGGCATCCAGCGCGCCATGCTCTTGAGCGTGGGCGGGGTGTCGCTCGGCCTCGAACACCTGGTCGAGAGCGAGGACGACCTGGAGGCGCTCGACATCCTGATCGAGGAGGGCGCCGAATACGTGTTCCAGGCGGGCTTCCGCCTGATCCGCGAACTGGCCGCGCTGCCGGAGGACAGCCTGATCGGCGAGTACGACAACGATCCGGTGTACTCGCAGCGCCGCCTGAAGGAACTGTTCGTCGACATCTGCACCGCCGATCCGGGCGAGAGCTGGTCGGGCTACGAGCGCTACCTGGGCCAGGTGGAGCAGAGGAAGGGCGTGCAGGCCATCGTGCGCGCCGCCCAGTGGCTGCGCCGCCATCACTATGAAGGCCCGATCAACGATCCGGACCTGAACGCCGAAGGCGTGATCGCGCTGGCGATCATCTTCGCGGTGGAAGGCGGCGCGCGCATCACCGCGCGCGCGGGGCAGAAGGAGTTCGAGCGCTTCGTCAAATCGGTGCGCAAGAACCAGCCGGACTTCGAAACCGGCTGGGCGGAACTCATGGCGCGCATTCCCGATGCGCACAAGGCCATCATCGCCGAGCGCATCGACACCTACCGCACCCACTGCACCGTGCTGCAGAACATCGGGACCAAGGCCAGTCTCAAGCAGCTGTTCGCCGAGCTGGAAAACTACGCCGGTTCCGAACTCGAGGCGGACTACCCGTGAACGCCTCGCGCGGTCGGATCGCGTCCGGGAGCATTGAGTTCCGGCGCATCAACCGCGCAATGGCTTTCGGGGGCTTTTCCATCTTCGCCCTCCTGTACTGCGTCCAGCCGCTGATGCCGCTGCTGGCGCAGGATTTTCATCTCACTCCCGCACAAAGCAGCCTGGCGCTGTCGGTGTCGACCGCGACCCTGGCGGTGGCGCTGCTCGCGTCCTCCAGCGTGGCCGACCGCTTCGGCCGCAAGACCGTGATGGTCGCGTCGATGTACTTCGGCGCGGTGCTCACCTTGCTGTGCGCCTTTACCTTCGATTACGCCCAGCTGGTCGGGGTGAGGGGATTGCTCGGGCTGATGCTGGGCGGGCTGCCCGCGGTGGCCATGGCTTACCTGAGCGACGAGATCGAGCCGACCTCGCTCGGGCTGTCGATGGGCATGTACATCAGCGGCAGCGCGTTTGGCGGCATGAGCGGGCGGGTGATCTCGGCCCTGATCAGCGACTTCGTCTCGTGGCGCATCGCCGTCGGGCTGCTGGGCGTGGCGGGTCTGTATGCGGCCTGGGAGTTCTCGCGCAGCCTGCCGCCTTCGCGTCATGCGGATACGCGGCCGCCGCGCGGGCCTGGCTTCATCGACGGATTGCGCGTGCACCTGCGCGATCCAGGGCTGCCATGGCTGTTCGCGCTGCCTTTCCTGCTGATGGGGTCTTTCGTCAGCCTGTACAACTACATCGGCTACCGGCTGCTGGCGCCGCCGTTCGAGCTGCGCCAGAGCGCGGTCGGGGCGCTGTCGCTGCTCTACCTGCTCGGGATCTTCAGCTCGATGTGGGCGGGGAAGCTGGGCGACAAGCTGGGGCGGCGCAACGTGCTCTGGCTGGTGATGGGGGTGATGATCGCGGGGTTGCTCATCACGCTGCACGATTCGGTGTTCGCGGTCGTGCTGGGCGTGGGACTGGCGACCTTCGGCTTCTTCGCCTCGCATTCGGTGGCCAGCAGCTGGGTGGGGCGGCGCGCCAAGCCCCCACAGGCGCTGGCGTCGGGCATTTATCTCTTCTTCTATTACCTCGGGTCGAGTGTGGTGGGGTGGGCTACCGGCTATGTATGGGAGCAATGGGCATGGCCGGGCGTTGTGCTCATGCTGGGAGCGATTCTATTGGTAGGGCTCGGAATTGCCTTGCGCCTGCGTTCACTTGCACCAGTGCCAGTGGTCCCAACCTGAGTAGGTTAGCTTGACCTGGCTGCATGGCGAATGCAAAGACGCAACGTTCCTGATCTATTGTCAGCACTAAGATGTGCGCTATCGATAATCATCGGTTCCTATCGAATTACAGTAGTCTCATTCGGCCGTTCCGGGCTTTCAGGTCGAAGAGGACGTTATACCCTAGCTTGGTGTGCCTTTTTCCATGCAGAACAGGCCCAGAATGCACAAGACCGCCTCGGCCACTGACGGTAGTCTAGTGCCACGTAGATGCCAGTGCGGGATAGTTCCGATAACAGTAGAGCCGAGATGAAAAAAATATCGATCATCGATTCACACACGGGCGGCGAGCCGACTCGCCTCATCATCGATGGAGGGCCGGACCTGGGTAGTGGCCCCTTGTCCGGGCGGCTGGCCCTCATGCGCGAACAGCATGATCACGTTCGCACCGCCACCGTGTGCGAGCCGCGAGGGTCGGATGTCCTGGTCGGGGCGCTGCTGTGCGAGCCCCATGCGGACGACTGCGCCGCCGGCGTCATCTTCTTCAATAACGTCGGCTATCTCGGTATGTGCGGGCATGGCACGATTGGCCTGGTCGCCTCGCTGGCCCATATGGGGCGCATTAGCGCCGGGCGGCACCGGATCGATACGCCGGTCGGCGTCGTGACGGCCGAACTCCACGCGGACGGCTCCGTCAGCGTCGATAACGTAGCCTCGTACCGGCTGCAGAAGCGGGTGTCGGTGGCGGTCGACGGCTATGGCACGGTGAACGGCGATATCGCCTGGGGCGGGAACTGGTTCTTCCTGGTGGAAGATCATCCTTTCGAGATCAAGCCGGGCAATATCGAAGCGCTGACCCGGTTTTCTGAAGCGATCATGGACGCGTTGCGGGAACAGGGCATTACCGGCGCAGGCGGGGCGCTGATCGATCACGTGGAGTTGTTTACGGCGTCCCAATCGGCGGACAGCAGGAATTTCGTGCTCTGTCCGGGCAAGGCTTACGACCGCTCGCCGTGCGGTACCGGGACCAGCGCCAAGCTGGCTTGCCTGGCGGCGGACGGCAAGCTGGAAGAGGGCGCGGTCTGGCGGCAGGAGAGCGTTATCGGCAGCGTGTTTGAAGGCAGCTATCGGCGGGAGAATGGGGGGATTGCGCCGACCATTCGCGGCACGGCTTGGGTGAGCGGGGAAGCGACGCTGATCTTCCAGGAGGATGATCCGTTTGCCTGGGGTATTGCGGGACAAGACGCTTAGATTGCGGGCGTTACGGCTGTGCAGCGAACTTGGACCCCGTCCTTCGCCGGGGCGACGGTTTCAATGCTAACGAAGGAATGCGCTCAACTATGACTACGCGTTCGTTGCGTCCACGCCATTTCTCACGTGTACCGCATACTGGGTCGGACTCATGCCAACATAGGACTTGAACTGCCGGCTGAACGCGCTGTGATCCGTATACCCGCATTCGTAGGCGATGTCCGCAATCCTGGCGTCGGGTTTCCGCTCGATCAGGTCCATCGCAGCAGTCAACCGGCACTGCAGCAGCAACTGGCGCGGCGAATGCTGGAACACCTTCTGGAACAGCCTTTCGACGCGCGAAAGGGATAACCCTGCCTCCTGCGCCAGCGCCTGCAGCGACAGGTTCTCGTGGTAGTTCTCGCTGATGGTCTGCGCGATATGCGCGATCTGCCGGTAAGCGGGATGCAGGTCGTCGAGCAGCCCCAGGTCCTGCGAGGTGCCGATCAGCCCGATGACCTCTCCATCCTTGCCATACAGCGGCACTTTCTTGGTAATGCACCAGCCACGGCTGCGCCCCGGATAAATATGCAGTTCCAGGTGCTTGTCGATCGGCGCGCCCTTGTCGATCACCTTCCTGTCCTGCGCCAGGTAGGTTTCCGCCAGCACGCGCGGGAACAGCTCCAGCGCCGTCTTGCCGATGACATCCTTCTTGTGCCGGACTCCGCAGCGCCGCACCATGGTGAGGTTGATGCTGAGGTAGCGGCCCTCCCTGTCCTTGACGAAATAGGCGATGTCGTTCAGGGCGTCGAATAGCGATTCGACGGCCTCCATGCCGACCCCGTCAAACGACTTAAACGCTGTGACGTCAATCATTCTTCCTCTCCGACCTCCACAATATAGGCGCTTTCCCGATGCCTCGCAATCGCCCAGGCGCCGAGCAGGAGGGTACCCCAACAGGCGTTTGCCCGCTGTGCCGATTTCGGCGCGCTTTGGGCAAGCTTGGAGCAAGACCGCGGGCCCGCCAGGGCCTAGCATGGATACTTTCAAAAGCCATAACCGAAGGAGAGGTATTGCCATGTGGAGAGGTGTTCTTCCTGCCGTGACCACCAAGTTCAAGGACGACGGTTCCCTGGACCATGAGGAAATGATCCGCTGCTTCGGCATCCAGATGGATGCCGGCGTGGACGGCCTGATCGCCTGCGGTTCGCTGGGCGAAGGTCCCATGCTGTCGCACGACGAGCGCATCGAGGTGCTCAAGCTGTGCAAGCAGGTCAGCGGCAACAAGCCCTCCCTGCTGACCGTGGCCGAAGCGGCGACGCGCGACGCCTGCGCCCTGGCCAGGAAGGCCGCGCAAGCCGGCGCCGACGGCCTGATGGTGGTGCCGAGCACCATCTACCACACCGATCCGCGCGAGACGGTCGCCACCCTGAAGGCCATCGCCCAGGCCAGCGACCTGCCGATCATGATCTACTCGAACCGCCTGGCCTACCGCGTCGACGTGACCATCGAGATCATGGAAGAACTGGCCGGCGACACCCGCTTCGTCGCGGTCAAGGAATCCTCGGACGACATCCGCCGCAGCACCGACATCATCAACCGCTTCGGCGACCGCTTCGACCTGTTGACCGGCGTCGACAATCTCGCCTTCGAAGCGCTCGCCGTCGGCGCGGTGGGCTGGGTGGCCGGCCTGTGCCTAGCCTTCCCCCATGAAACCGTGGCGATCTACCGCCTGACCCAGGCCGGCCGCTACAACGAAGCCCTCGAGATCTACCGCTGGTTCCGACCGCTGCTGGACCTCGACGTCTCGACCTACCTGGTCCAGAACATCAAGCTGGCCGAAGCGCTGGCCATCGGTTCCAACGAACGCGTGCGCGCACCGCGCCTGCCGCTGGTCGGCGAGCGCCGCCTGAAGGCGGAGCAAACCATCAAGGCGGCCATCGCCAAGCGTCCCAAGCTGCCCGCCCTGGTGTGAGCAACCCGGACGTCATTGTCGTCGGCGCCGGCATCATCGGCGCCGCCTGCGCCCTGGAACTCCAGTCCCTGGGGCGCAAGGTGCTGCTCGTCGACGAGCATCATCCCGGCGCGGGCGTGACCGCGGCCGGGATGGGCCACCTGGTCGCCCTCGACGAGACCGACGATGAACTCGACCTGTGCATGCTGTCGCTGGCGCGCTGGGACAGCTATCTGTCCAGGAAGGGCGGCATCGCCGAACACGCGCAGTGCGGCACGCTCTGGGTCGCCGAAGACGAAGCGCAAATGGCCCACGCGGTCGCGCGTGCGGAAAGGCTGGCGCAACGCGGCTGGAGCGCGTCCCTGCTGTCGGGGGCGGAGCTGGCCAGGCTTGAACCTTCGCTGCGCAAGGGCATGGCGGGCGGCGTCCGCGTCGCGCGCGACAGCGCCGTCTTTCCGCCCGCGGTGGCGCGGGAACTCACCGAACAGCTTGTGGCGAAGGGCGGCAGCACCCTGTTCGGCGTCCCGGTCCTGCGTATCGGCAGCAACGGCGTGCAGCTCTCCAGCGGCGAACGCCTCTCCGCTGCCGATGTGGTAGTTGCCGCCGGCACGGGCGTCACGCGCCTGCTGCCCGATATCCCCGTATTTCCACGCAAAGGCCACCTCGCCATCACCGACCGCTATCCCGGCCGCTTGTCCCATCAGCTGGTCAGCATGGGTTATGGTCAGACGGAGGCGGGCAGCGACGCACTGGCGGTCGCGGCGAACGTGCAGCCGCGCGCGACCGGGCAATGGCTGATCGGTTCGTGCCGCCAGGACGGCATCGAGCATGCGGACGTCGATCCGCGCGTGCTCGCACAGCTGCTGCGCTCGGCCATCGACCTGCTGCCCTGCCTGGCCGAGATGAGGATCCTCAGGAGCTGGACCGGGATGCGTCCCGCGACCCGCGACGGCCGGCCCATCATCGGCCGCCACCCCGCGCTCGACCATGTCTGGCTCGCAGCAGGCCATGAAGGCCTGGGCGTGACGACGGCCTTCGGCACCGCCCAACTGCTGGCCGACCTGATGCTCGGCAGACCGCCCTGCATCAACGCCGGCGTGTATTCACCTTCGAGATTCACCCATGCATATGTCTGAAGTGTTCCGTGCCGAAGTGATCCGCGTCTTGACGGTCGACGACGTCCGGGTCGAGGTTCCCAGCGGCGCCACCGTAGTGGCGGCGCTGGTCATTGCCGGCAAGCTGCGCACCAGGCGCTCCGTCACCCGCCAGCCGCGCTTTGCCCTGTGCGGCATCGGCCAGTGCCAGGAATGCCGGGTGACGATCGACGGCAAACCCCACCAGCTGGCCTGCCGCACCATCTGCAAGGACGGCATGGTGGTCGTCACCGGAGGCAGGGCATGAGGCCTGCCGACCTGCACATCGTTGGCAGCGGCCCGGCTGGGCTGTCCGCGGCGCACACCGCGATCAATGCCGGGGCCAGGGTTTGCCTGATCGATAACGATCATGCGCCGGGCGGCCAGATCTGGCGGGGAGGACCCGACAAATGGACCGATTCCCGCGCCCTGGAGATCTGGAAGACCCTGCACGCGCATCCGCATTTCACGCGTCTTTCGAACGCGCAGGTGATCGGCAGCGTCGACTGCAATTCCCTGCTGCTGGAGGTAAAAGACGAGCCGGTGCGGGTCGACTTCGAGCGCCTGCTGATCTGCTCGGGCGCGCGCGAGCTGTTCCTGCCTTTCCCTGGCTGGACCCTGCCTGGCGTTACCGGCGCGGGCGGCCTGCAGGCGCTGATCAAGGGCGGAATGCCGGTGCAAGACCGCAGCATCGTGATCGCCGGGTCGGGGCCTCTGCTGCTCGCCACCGCGCTCACCGCGATGGAAGCGGGCGCACGGGTAGAGGCCATCGTCGAGCACCAGGGCTTGCCGCAGTTGTCGTCCTTCGGCCTGGAACTGCTGTTGCGGCATCGGGAAAAATTCCGCCAGGCCGTGTCGCTGTTTTCGCGCCTGCGGAAGATTCCCTACCTCACCGGTGGCCGGATCGTCGAGGCCAGGGGCCTGGACGCCGTGCAGAGCGTGGTCGTCAGGACTGGCCGCCGCCAGCAGGAATTCGCGTGCGACTTCCTGGCGGCAGGCTTCGGCCTGGTGCCCAACATCGACCTCGCCTGTTCGCTGCGCTGCGACACCGCTAACGATGCCGTCGTGGTCGATGCGCTGCAAAAGACCAACCGCCCGCATATCTGGGCGGCGGGGGAGTGCACCGGCATCGGCGGCGTGGACAAGGCGATCATCGAAGGACGCATTGCCGCGCTCGACGCCCTGGCGATGCTTCCCTCGGCGCAGGACAGGGCAATGCTCAGGCAGAGCCACGATTTCGCGGCGCTGCTGGCGCGCAGCTTCAAGCCGGACGCCTCCTTGAGGGAGATGTGCCTGCCCGGCACCATCGTCTGCCGCTGCGAGGACGTCGCCGCATCGAGCCTGGCGCCGCACCGGAGCTGGCGCGAGGCGAAACTGGCGACACGGGTCGGCATGGGGCCGTGCCAGGGCAAGACCTGCGGCGCGGCCTGCCAGTTCCTGTTCGGCTGGGCGCCCCCGGCGTCGCGGATACCGATCGTGCCGGCAAGTGCGGCGGCGCTATCGCAGATAGAATGAATAGTGGAAGTCATTTGGACATGCAGGAGAACACATGAGTATTGGCGGGAAAACGAAACAGCAGGCGCTCGACGCCCTCGAAAACATGACCGGGCGCGCGGTGCCGATCAGCGTGGACGAACACCAGTCCCGGATCCGGCGCGCGCAGGAGTTCATGCGCTCGAACGGGGTCGCGGCCCTCTACCTCAACGCGGGCAGCAACCTGAGCTATTTTTCCGGCACCCGGTGGAGCCCGAGCGAGCGCATGGTCGGCGCCATCCTCCCGGCGGAGGGAGAACTGGTGTACATCGCGCCCGCCTTCGAGGAAGGCACCATCCAGAAATTCATGCAGGTCCCGGGCGAGATCGCCTGCTGGGACGAGCACGATAACCCGGCCGCGCTGCTGCGCCAGGTGCTGGAAAAGCTCGGCGTCGCGCCAAACACCCAATCGCCGCCGAAGCTGTATATCGACGAGAGCACGCCGCTGCTGATGTTCGACGCGATCCGCGCCGCCACTTCCGGCTACGTGCTGGAGAACGCCTACCCGGTGACCTCGTTCTGCCGCATGCGCAAGTCCGACGCGGAGCTCGCGCTGATCCAGTGTGCGATGGACATGACGATGGCCGTGCACCGCGCGGCCGGATCGATCCTGCATGAAGGGATCACCACGGCGGAAGTGGAGGAGTTCATCCAGCTCGCCCATCGCAAGGTGGGAGCAAGCGGGTCCTACTTCTGCATCGTGCTGTTCGGCGAAGCGACCTCGTATCCGCATGGCGTGAACTACGTCCAGACCCTCCAGCGCGGCGACACGGTGCTGATCGATACCGGCTGCAAGGTCCACAACTACATTTCCGACATCACCCGCACCTATGTGTTCGGCGAGGCCTCGGAAAAGCAGAAGTTCGTCTGGAACGCGGAAAAACAGGCGCAGCAGGCGGCCTTCGACGCCGCCCGGCTGGGCATTCCCTGCGAAGAAGTCGACAAGGCCGCGCGCCGCTCGCTCGAAGCCAATGGCTTCGGACCGGGCTACAAGCTGCCGGGCCTGCCGCACCGGACCGGCCACGGCATCGGACTCGACATCCATGAAGGGCCCTACCTGGTCGGCGGGGAACGCAGGCCGCTCGAGCCGGGGATGTGCTTCTCGAACGAACCGATGATCTGCGTGCCGGGCGAGTTCGGCATCCGCCTGGAAGACCACTTCTACATGACTGCGAACGGGCCGAAATGGTTCACCCGGCCGGCGGCGAGCCTGGACAAACCGTTCGACGCGGCCTGATGGGAGAGGGCGCTGCCGCCATTTGTTGCTCTTAATCCATTTTTCTCCTACACTCGATTTCACCTAAACCGGGATGCCCGTCATCCTTCCATCGAGCGTCAGGACTCTATGCGCATCTGGACAGCCTCACTCGCCGCTGTCGCGGTTCAGCCTCTGGTATTCGCAGCGCGGCTGGCGCCGGACCACGCCGCTTGGCAGCAAGCCTTGCATAGTGTGGGCCTGGTCTTGCTGAGTGTCGTCGTGGTTGCGGCGGCGAGCGTGCTGCTGGTGGGTATCCCAGGCTTTCTTCTGCTTCGCAAGTTGCAGCGCCTGAACTGGATCTCGCTTGCCCTTGCCGGCTTCGTGGCGGGCACGCTGCCGCTCGCCGTCCTGGGCTGGCCGCGCCGCCTCGAAGGATTTTCGGCAGGCGTGAACTGGCACGGTCAATATGTGGACACCTACATCGATGGCCTGCCCACGACCCATGCGTGGCTGATGTTCGGCGAGCAGATCCTGCTCTTCGGCCTCCACGGTGTCATCGGGGCGCTTGTGTTCTACGCCGTTTGGCGCCGCTCTTCGAAGCACCCATGTCAAGCCTAGTCCTCGTATTCGCTGTCCTGGCCATCCTCCTGGCCGTCGCGCTCATCCCTTTCAATCTGAGACAGCGGCGGATCATGCGCGCCGCGGCGGCGGCTTCGGCAAGCCAGCTCGAGCACATCTACCAGCTTGTCGAGCGCACCGGTTCGATCGCCTCCAACGGCTATATCCTGGCGCGCACGAACGAGACGAACGACAATCCGGGCTGCCTGATTCCGATCCCGGCAGGCCTGCCGGACTTTCCCTGGGCGGGAAAGACCATCGAAGTCACCCGAACGGACGACGTGGCGTTCCGCTTCGTCGACGCGGCGCCGGCCCAGCCTTCGCTGTCGGGCAAGGTATGCCGTCCGCTGCAGGTTCCCCGCCACCAGACGACAGGCACCGGCCAGGGACGCAATGCTTTCGCACCCGAGAAATACCTTGCCGCCAGCGAGGAGCTGGAGGCGGCATTGAAGCAGGTATGTCCCGGCCATCCCAAGGAACTGCTGTCCTATCTCCTGTGCGCCGGCGGCGAAAGCGGCGAGTTCGAACCGATCGATCAGGCCCGTATCGGCGCCAGCGCGGCCTGGGCCCAGAGCCCCAAGCACCAGGACTGCGACGTCTGTGGCAAGCGCATGACCCTGGTGCTCCAGCTTCCCGGTACGACGATCGACAGGAAGCACTTCCACAGCGGCATGTTTTATCTGTTTGGATGCGTCAGGCATCCGGAACAGCTCAAAAGTGTCGTCCAACATACGTAGGCAGCGCCGTCCGGCTTCCCAATCCCGCCATATTGGAATACCGTAGCCATATCGATGGCGGCGCCGGCCGCCATGGGAGCTCAACCATTCCATAGTGCAGAGTGTCATGATGGAAGCCTTCGATACGGATCGCGGCGGCGCCGGCTGCCTGCGCGGCATGGTCGGGCAATCGCCCCGCTTCCTGGCCGCCCTGAAGCTCATTGCGCGCATCGCGCACTATGACGCGCCGGTCCTGATCGAGGGAGAAACGGGCACCGGCAAGGAGCTTGCGGCCCGCGGTATCCACGACGGCAGCCGGCGGCGGGCGAAGCCTTTTGTCGCAGTCAATTGCGGTGCGATACCAGAGAGCCTGATCGAAAACGAGCTGTTCGGCCACTCGCGCGGCGCCTTCACCGATGCGGGCATCGCCGTGCCCGGACTGCTGCGGCTGGCGCACCAGGGCTCTCTGTTCCTCGACGAAATCGATGCGCTGCCGGCGCGCGGCCAGGTCGCGCTGCTTCGCTTCCTGCAGGATGGCCACTACCGGCCGCTCGGCGCCCAGCATGCGGAGTCGGCGGACGTGCGCATCATCGTCGCTTCCAACCGCAGGCTCAAGACCCTGGTCGGGGAGCACAGCTTCCGCGCCGACCTGCTGTTTCGCCTGCATGTACTGTCGCTCGAGATGCCCGCCTTGCGCGATCGTCCAGGCGATCCGTGGCTGCTCGCGCACCACTTCCTGGACGAATTTGCGCAGCGTTACGGGAGCATTTCCGGTGAGGCAAGGCGCTCGATCGATTCCCATGCGCATGCCTGGTTCGATGCCTATGCCTGGCCAGGCAATGTGCGCGAACTGGAAAACCTGATCCACCGCGTCTTCCTGTTGTCGGACGGGCCGGAACTGAGCCTGCCGGCGCCGGATGTTCCGGCCTTGGGCGGTCCGGAGCTGCTCCAGGCCGCCGCCGGGGACGCCCCGCAAAGCTATACGGCGGCGCGCACCCAGGCGCTCGACGTCTTCCACCGTCGCTACCTGGACGCGCTGCTCCGGCGCACGCAAGGCAATGTCACCCAGGCGGCCCGCCTCGCCGGCAAGGAAAGGCGGGCGCTCGGCAAGCTCCTGCAGAAGTACCACGTCGATCCTTCGCGTTTCCGGATGTGATCTCCGCAAGCCGGGTGGGTTGGTAATGACCCGGTGGGTCCGCCGAACCGGGTACACATCGCCCCGGCGGGCTGCCATTGTTCGCGGCCTCTCCCCGATTCTCGTGCATTCCGCTTTTTGCCTGTAACTGGCATGTGGATTGCTTGATCCATGCAGACATTGGAAGGTTTGGCATCCGACGCCATAACCGCAAGGAAAGGAGCACGCCATGCCAGCACCATCGGAAAAGCGGCCGGACCCTGAATCGACCGAGCACGACGTGGACGGACACGTGGTCCGCATCGTGACCGGGCCCGACCATGAAGAACTGTGGATCGACGGCACGCGCCGCCGCTTCTTCAAGAATTCGGGCGGATATGTCCTTGCCGACAATGCGTATATGCCGGCGCGCGAAACGCTGCTCGAGGCGGTGCGCGAATACCTGCGCCAGTCCGAGCGCGAGCGGGGCGGCACGGGACAAGACGAACAGCGGGGAGAACGATGATGCGCTGCCGAAAAAACTTCACCGAGCTGACCCCGGTCGAGCGTGAACGGCTCGGGGATGCCTTCAACGACGTCTTCAGCCGCGGCGTCATCGCCAGCATGGGCACCGAGCATAACGATCACTTCAACCACGGCATCCACTGGGGGCCGGCCTTTCTTCCCTGGCACCGCCACTTCCTGCTGCGGCTCGAATGGGAGCTGCGCCAGTTCGACGACCGGGTCAGCCTGCCGTACTGGGACTGGACGCGCGCGGATTCGCAAGATATCGACGCCGAGCCGTGGAAGTCCTTCTTCGGCGGGCGCAACAAGAGCGGCGGCCGCTTCGACCACTGGGACTTCGTGCGCCGCAGCGATGCCGCGGGCAACGTGCTTCCCAGCCTGAACCAGGTGCTCGACGAGCTCTCCGCCGGCAACTATGCGGCCTTCCGCGCGATCGAATGCGGCACGCACGTCAACGCCCACGTCTGGGTGGGCGAGAGCATGGCCGGCGGCCGCTCGCCGGACGATCCCCTGTTCTACCTGCACCATTGCAATGTCGACCGCATCTGGGCCATCTGGCAGCTGAATCACCCCGCGCCCGGCGTCGAACAATACTCGACCGGCCCGAGCACCTGCAACGAGGACGAAGATGCTTTCGTGGGCCTGAATTCGCCCATGCACGGCGGCGCCACGCCCGCGTCGATGCTCGACCATGTCGCGCTCGGCTATGTCTATCATCGCGACGACCTGCTGCTCGCCGCCGCCCAGGCAAGAGGCATGGCGGGATTCATCCCGGGCGACCCGCTGACGGTCACGCTCGAGACGCCCCAGGTCACTTTCAACGACGTACCCGAGGGCGACACGACCCACCGCTCGGCCTTGTTCAAGATCGTGGGCTGCGGGGGACTGATGTTCGAGGCGGCGATCACCTCCGGCCCTTTCACCCTGGCTGACCCGAGTCCGTATTCCTTCCCCGGCAGCGACTTCCCGGCCGACCAGTTCAGGATCTGGGTCCAGTACACCGGCCAGGCGCCCGGCACGCTCGCGAACGGCACGATGCGTGTCGTCGCGCACAACATGTTCGGCGACGAGCTCTGGCGCGACGACGATATCCCGATCGTCGCCAATTCCGTCCAGCGCCCGCGCGCGTCCGTCACCATGGTGCTCGACGAGTCGGGCAGCATGCTCGCGAATGCCGGCAACAACCGGATGCGCCTAGAAGTGCTGCAGTTCGCGGCCACCACCTTCGTCGACCAGCTCTACGACGACAACGGAATCGCGATGGTGTCGTTTTCCGACGCCGCCCAGACCGTGCGCGACCTGGAGGTGGCCGGGCCGCTCACGTCTGGCGTGCGCAACGACGTGCGCCTGAAGATCACCCAGCACGGTCCGCCCGACGCCTATCCCCACACCTGCATCGGCGCCGGGATCCAGCAGGCGGCAGACCTGATCGCCGCCTCGCCGATCAAGGGCGACTTCGAGATCAATGCCACCATCGTCTTCACGGACGGCATCGAGGACCGCTCGCCCAGGATCGCCGACGTCCAGCACCTGATCACCGACCGCCTCTACGCCGTGGGGGTGGCCGACGCAGCCAACGTCCAGAACGACATCCTGCGCGCCATCGCCAACAATTCGGGCGGCTTCATGCTGGTCACGGGCGCGCTCGCGCAGGACGACGAATTCCTGCTGGAGAAATTCTTCATCCAGATCCTGGCGGGGGTGCTCAACCGGGACATCGTGCGCGACCCGCCAGGCTCGGTGGGCTTCGGCGAAATCGCACGCGTGCCGTTCTCGATCACGCGCTCGGACATCGCCTTCGACGCCGTGGCCCTGACCCGCGCGCCGCATTTCCTGGCCGTCGCCCTGCAGGCGCCGGACGGGACGATCATCGGCGTGCCCCAGCTCCCGCCGGGCGCCTACCGGCCCGGCGCGGCCTCGCGCAACCTGCGCGTGACCCTGCCGGTCCTGCATGACGGGAAAGAGCATTGGGAGGGCGAATGGCAGCTGCTGCTGGCGCTGATGGGCCGCGGCTATACAACCGGGCTGGCGAACATTCCCGCCGTCGCGGCGCCGGGGCAGGGGCCGCGCCTGCCTTTCCACGCCCTGATCCACGCGCGCTCCAACCTGCACATGCGCGCCACGCTCAGCCAGACCGGCGTGGCGCCGGGCTCCACCCTGTACCTGCGCGCCACGCTCACGGAATACGAGCGGCCGCTCGCCACCCACCCTGTCGTCAACACGACCGTCACGCTACCGGATCACTCGACCGCCCTCGTCGCGCTGCACGAGACCGACACCGGGGTGTTCGAGGCGGCCATGCTGGCCACCCAGGACGGCGCCTACCGCTTCCATGTGGTGGCGGAAGGGCTGGCCTCGCGCGGCGCCAGGTTCACGCGCGAGCAGCTGCTGACTGCCGTGATCGGGCGCGCGCCCCAGCCCGGCGATCCGCGGCCGGGCGAGGGTGGCGATGGTCATGACGGCAAGGGCGATGATGGTGTCAAGGACCTGCTCTGCTGCCTGCTGAGCGAGCGGGTGCTGACCGG
The DNA here is from genome assembly GCF_018119385.1 of Massilia sp. AB1. Classification (NCBI taxonomy): domain Bacteria; kingdom Pseudomonadati; phylum Pseudomonadota; class Betaproteobacteria; order Burkholderiales; family Oxalobacteraceae; genus Massilia; species Massilia sp. AB1. The sequence goes on from NZ_JAGKSG010000004.1 coordinate 18,439, forward strand.
CCGCTTCGCCGAGCTGGCCAAGCAGCTCGGCATCGATATCGAGCAGCTGAGACGGTGCGCGCGGCACGTCTGCCGTCCGCGCGACGACAAGGACCAGCCGCCGATCTTGCGCTAAGCCGGCGGCAGGCTACGCGCGCTTGCTGCGCCCGCACTTAAGCACGCAGCAAGAAAGCGATCAGGCCGAGGCCAGGTAGGCGGCGATCGCCTTGCCGACGTCGGTGGTGCTGGCGCTGCCTTTCAGGTCCGGCGTGAGCGGGCCTTGCAGCAGGCAGTGCTCGATGGCGCGCACCATCGCGTCGTGTGCCTCAGTGTAGCGGGCGTCCCCGTTGCCCAGGAAGTCCAGCATCATCGCGCCCGACCAGATCATCGCGATCGGGTTGGCGATGTTGCGGCCGTAGATGTCCGGGGCCGAACCGTGGACCGGCTCGAACAAGGACGGGAAGGTCCGGTCCGGGTTGAGGTTGGCCGACGGGGCGATGCCGATGGTGCCGGTGCAGGCAGGGCCCAGGTCGGACAGGATGTCGCCGAACAGGTTCGAGGCCACCACCACATCGAAGCGTTCCGGCGACAGCACGAAGCGGGCCGCCAGGATGTCGATGTGGTACTTGTCCCAGGCGACGTCCGGATAGGACCCGGCCATCGCGGCCAGGCGTTCGTCCCAGTAGGGCATGGAGATCGCGATGCCGTTCGACTTGGTGGCCGAGGTCAGGTGCTTCTTGGGGCGGCGCTGGGCCAGGTCGAAGGCATAGCGCAGGATGCGGTCGGTGCCATGGCGGGTGAAGACGGATTCCTGCAGGACCAGCTCGCGCTCGGTGCCTTCGAACATCTTGCCGCCGACGGAAGAGTATTCGCCTTCGGTGTTCTCGCGCACCACGTAGAAATCGATGTCGCCCGGCTTCTTGTTGGCCAGCGGGCAGGGCACGCCCGGCATCAGGCGTACCGGACGCAGGTTCACGTACTGGTCGAAGTCGCGGCGGAACTTCAGCAGCGAGCCCCACAGCGAGATATGGTCCGGCACCGTGTCCGGCCAGCCGACCGCGCCGAAATAGATGGCGTCAAAGCCGCGCAGCTGCGCGAACCAGTCGTCCGGCATCATCTTGCCGTGCTGGAGGTAATAGTCGCAGCTGGCCCATTCGAAGGTTTCGAAGGCCAGCGGAATGTCAAAGCGGCGTGCGACGGCCTCGAGGGCGCGCAGGCCCTCGGGCATGACTTCCTTGCCGATGCCGTCACCGGCGATGACGGCGATGCGGTGCGCGGTCCTGGTCGTATTCATGTTTGTTCTCTGGTATGTGAAGGAATAGTGTTAGATTAACTCAAAACGATTTGTTTATAATCCAGCCTATGGTTGATACTGAAAACACAGTCTGTGAATAATCCAGTTGAGAACGAAGATTTGCGCGTGTTCGTCGCCGTGGTGCGCAAGGCGGGCTTCGCCGCGGCCGCGCAGGAGCTCGGCATGTCGCCCGCCTATGTGAGCAAGCGCATCGGCATCCTGGAACAGTCCCTGGGCGTCCGGCTGTTCCAGCGTACCACGCGCCGCATCGTCATCACCGACGATGGCGAACGCGTGCTGGCCCATGCGCAGACCATCCTCGAGCACCTGGACAGCCTGGTCGACGCGGTCTCCGAACGGCGCCGCGAGCCGAGCGGGCGGGTGCGCATCTGCAGCAGCTTCGGTTTCGGCCGCAACGTGGTCGCGCCCGTCATCGCGCGGCTGGCGGCGGACTATCCCGGCCTGCAGATCCGTTTCGAGGTGTTCGACCGCCTGGTCGACATCGTGGAGGAGGGCTTCGACCTGGATGTGCGCATCGGCGACGTGATTCCGCCCCACCTGATCGCGCGGCGGCTGAAGGACAACCACCGCGTGCTGTGCGCATCGCCCGCCTACCTGGCGCGCCACGGCATGCCGAAGGTCCTGGCGGACCTGGCCAGCCACAACTGCCTGCCGATCAAGGAGCGCGACCACCCCTTCGGCACCTGGCGCCTGCGCGGCCGGCAGGGCGAAGAGACGGTCAAGGTGTCGGGCTCGCTGTCGACCAACCATGGCGAGATCGCACTGCGCTGGGCGCGCGAAGGCGCGGGCATCGTGCTGCGCTCGCTGTGGGACGTGCAGCCCTATCTGGCGGACGGCAGCCTGGTGCAGGTGCTGCCCGAGTATGCGCAGGAAGCGAACGTGTGGGCCGTGTATCCGCAGCGCCTGGCGGGTTCGGCCAAGGTGAGGGTGTGCGTGGAGATGCTGGAACGCTATCTGGCGGATGCGAAGCCGTGAGAAAGGGCGCATTTCGCGGCTGCCTGCGCATGCTAAGGTTCATCCGATCACATGCCTGGATGGAGCAGCAATGAGCGATACCGCAGCGCGCACGGAACGGATGAGAGACTTGTACGAGGCGGGCCGCTACGCCGATCTGCTCGTCCTCTTGCAGCAATCGCTCGCCGAGGCGGAGCTGGAAGTGGCGCCGGAGCGCACCCGCTTTTTTATGACAATGTTTCATTGGAAAATGCTAGTCGAAGACTACCCGCCGGCACGGGCTGAACTGGAAGCGGCACGGGACGAACAGGCGGCGCGCTTGTTCGCCGGCGACCTGTACGCGGGCCTGGACGACGATGCGGCCAAGGACGAGGATAGCTTCCGCCGTGTGCAGCGCTTCTCGCTCATCGCCGACATGAACAGGACGCTGGGAGATGCGCGCTCGACCCACGCACTGTTCGTGCGGCTGGATGCCGGGCAGCCGGCACTGGCACGGCAGTACGCCTATCTGGCGCTGCCGGAGGTGGTCGAAGTGGGGGATTTTGCGCTGGCGGACCGTTACCGCCATGATCCTCTCAGACTATTGGCGGAGGTCAATCGTGATTCCACGGCATGGCCACTTTTTCCGCCACCGATCCATCCGCGTATGTCCGCGCAATTGTCCAACTTGGTTCGTGACGTACGTATAGGTATCGACGTACTGCGCGGACTCGGGCGTGTGGCCGAAGCTGATGCATTACCGGAATCCCTGCTGTCTGGACTGGCGTCAGGCGAGCTGCGCGCGTGGGCGCAGCGCGAACTCGCCGAGCCCGGTTCGATCACCCGGCATTTTGTGGAATGTCAGATGGCACTGGAAGACCGGGCTTCGGAATGATGGGAAGAACGCCCCGTTTTTGTCCCGAAGCTCTGCTTCAATTAACGCTTGATAAACCCTGAATTCATCCTAAAGTGGAATGCTCCAGTGGTTTATTCCGCTTACTTTCAGGAGGTCAATCATGTTGCAACCTGCCGAAATTCAACAGCGTTTCCGTCACGTCCAGCAGACCATCAACCAAGCTGAAGAGGTCTGCCGCAACGACCAGAACATTCCGAACGAAATCCGCGATTGCATCCAGAAGCTGGCGCACGAGTCGAGCCGGGCGCAGGGCGTGATGCAGTCGAACGACCAGTCCGATATCGTCCAGTGCATCGACGACCTGGAAGCGATTGGCGATGAAGCCAAGCGGGTGTGCCGCAGCGCGCAGCCGTCGCCGCAGGTGCAGTCGATGGTGATGCGGGTGCATGATGAGTTGTCGGACTTTAAGCATCAGTTGCACTAAGATGCGCTACGGGTCTGCAGGCAAACTTAGGTTCCGGCCGAGGGGGACGCCGAGTCCCGGAACGACGGGTTTGGGCTTGCCACTAGCGCTTGATCCGTCGTCCCGGCGGAGGCCGGGACCCAAGTTCGCAGCACACTACCACCCCAACAAAAAACCGCGCCTCAGCGCGGTTTTTTCCATCACATCACACCACCCCTTTACCCCGCAAGGAAGCAATCTCCTCCTCACTGCGCCCCAGCACCTCGCGCAGCACTTCTTCCGTATGCTGCCCCAGCAAAGGCGGCGCCTTGTCGCTCGTCGCCGGCGTCGCCGACATCCTGATCGGGCTGCGCACCAGCTTGACCTTGCCCGCCTTGGGATGCGGCAGTTCGATCGCCACTTCGCGCGCCACCACCTGCTCGTTGGCGAACACTTCGCCGATGTCGTTGATCGGCCCGCAAGGCACGCCGCAGGCCTCCAGCAGCGCGATCCATTCGTCGCGCGTCTTTTCCTTGACCATCTCGGCCAGGACCGGCACCAGCAAGTCGCGGTTCTTCACGCGCAGCGGATTGGTCGCGAAGCGCGGATCCTGCCCCAGCTCGGGCCGCCCACCGGCCTCCACGAACTTCTGGTACTGCCCGTCGTTGCCGGTGGCGACGATGATGTGCCCGTCCGCGCAGGCGAAGGTCTGGTAGGGCACGATGTTGGCGTGCGCATTGCCCCAGCGCTTGGGTGGCTTGCCGCTGTTGAGGTAGTTGCTGCCCATATTGGCCAGCATCGCCACCTGGGTGTCGAGCAGGGCCATGTCGATGTGCTGGCCTTCGCCGCTGCGGTCGCGGTGGGTCAGCGCCGCCAGCACCGCCACCGTCGCATACATGCCGGTCATCAGGTCGGTCAGCGCCACGCCCGCCTTCTGCGGCCCGCCGCCCGGCAAGTCGTCGCGCTCGCCGGTCACCGACATCAGCCCGCCCATGCCCTGAATCAGGAAGTCGTAACCCGCGCGGTGCGCATACGGCCCGTCCTGGCCGAAGCCGGTGATCGAGCAGTAGACCAGGTCCGGCTTGATCTCCTTGAGCGAGGCATAGTCGAGTCCATAGCGTTTCAGGTGGCCGACCTTGAAGTTTTCCAGCACCACGTCGCAGTGCTTCACCAGCTCGCGCAGCAATGCCTGGCCGTCCGGGCTGGCGATGTCCACCGTGACCGAGCGCTTGCCGCGGTTGGCGGACAGGTAGTAGGCGGCCTCGCTGGTGTCGCGTCCTTCGGCATCCTTCGCGTAGGGCGGACCCCAGGCGCGGGTGTCGTCGCCGCTGCCCGGGCGCTCGATCTTGATCACGTCGGCGCCGAGGTCGGCCAGGTTTTGCGAGCACCAGGGCCCGGCGAGCACGCGCGACAGGTCGAGTACGCGGATGTGTCCCAGCGCTTTCGGCAGCGCCGAAGAATTGATACCGGATTGCGTCATGTGGCTGTTCTAGTGAAAGGTCGAGAAGCCTCGGATTATAGCTGGCCGCGTTCCACCGTCCGTACCGTGCGCGACGCAGGGGACAGGGCGCGTTCGATGAGCTCGAGCGCCAGTACAGGCTGGGCCGCGCCGCACATGAAGATGTCGGCGGCGGCGAAGCCGTGCTCGGGCCAGGTGTGGATCGAGATGTGCGATTCGGCCAGCAGCAGTACGCCGGTGACGCCCATGCCGGGGCCGAAGGTATGGAAATGGCTGTGCAGGATGCGCGCGCCGGCTCTCAGTGCGGCTTCGCGCAGCAGGGCGTCGATCGCATCCGGATCGGTGAGCAGGCCGGCCTCGATGCCGGCCAGGTCGGCCAGCAGGTGGATGCCGGCGGGGCGGTGAACCGTGCTCATTTGTGGCCGCTGCCCCCGCCGCCATAGTAGCCGGAGCCGCCCCCCGACCTGTAGCCGCGGCCACTGGACGAGCTCGAGGAGTCGAGCATGCTGAACCAGCAGACGATGGTGGTCACGATCGTGACGGCGATTGCATAGACGAAGTAACGCTTGTTCATGGCGCGTCAGTCCCTTTTCACGATATCGGGCGGGATGAACAGCGCCACCAGGCCGACCAGCATCCAGAGCATGGTCTCGCCGAAGTTGAATACCAGCGGAATGGCATTGAGCCCCAGGATCCACAGCAGGAACTTCCACTGCAGCTCGCTCAGCGACGGCGGCACCTTGTGTGTCGAGACCGGCACGGCCAGCCCGAACCAGGTGCGCACCTGGTCCGCAGCCACCGGCGTCGAGCGCGACCAGGTCAGTTCCGCCTCGGTGCTCTCCGCCGACAGGCTGGTCATGCCGCGTTCGAACTCGCGCACCCGCACGCGGTCTCCTGCCGCCACCTTCCAGTTGAAGGCTCCCGCCGCCCAGCTTACCCGTGCAGGGTAGTCCAGCGTGCGCTCATAGTCGACGTTGTGCAGCCTGGCTTTCGGCACAGAGGGCGTGCCCGGCTCCGGCCACTCGTCCAGGACCTCGGAGCGCCACCAGCCTTCGCTCGTTTCGACCAGCCAGAAGAACTTGCCGCGCGCGTTGTACAGCAGGTACTCGGTCCATTCCTCGCCATCGTCGTCGACGCGCCGCATGGCGCCGAGCAGGCGGAATTCCTGCTGGCCGATCTTCGCCACGGCGCCAAGCGACAAGGTCAGCGGAACCCGGTCCGTGCGCTCGCCGGCGGCCAGCACCTGGGCCTCGGGCGTGGCGGCGTCGATGCGCGCCGCGCAGGCCGGGCAGACTAGGTTGCTGGCCATCCCGGGCAGGTAGCCGATCGGGCTGCCGCAGGACGGGCATTGCAAGGCATCGACCTTGCCCCGGTAGCGGCCGGCCGTGGCCTTGATCGCCTCGTCGTCGCGCAGCAGCTGGCACTGCATCGCTTCGAGCGTGACGGCGCCCCCGGTGTAGAGGCGCGGCGTGTCGCCATCCGAATAATCGAGCGTGGCGAAGGAGGCCGCGCGGCGCAGGTCGACGACCAAGGCCTGCCAGCCGTCGCCGACACGGAAGGGCAGCTCGCCCTGGCCGCCGATGCAGGTCGCCACGCGCCGGTCGGAAACGACGAACAGGCCGCCGCCCAGGTCAACCTGGGCGCCCACCCTGGCCATGTCGAACGCCGGCCATTCCCTGGGCAGGGGACGTTCGGCGGTCACCGTGTACTGGCCGGAAGCGTCGCCCAGCCAGCCGGCTTCGCCGTCGTCGTACATCAGGTACCACTCGTTCCACATGCCGGCGTCGTAGCGCAGCTGGATGCGGCCGATCACGGTGAAGCCGCGCCCGCCGAGTTTGCCGGAGGTGCCGATCTGGATCGGCGAATAGTCCTCCAACACCTCGGACAGCTTGCCCAGGTCCTTCACCGCGCCCGGGTCCTTGTGCACCGTGGTGCGGCAGAACTCGCACACCGCCATGACGGAGGCGTGCGAGCGGAAGGAGACGGGGGCGCCGCAGGAAGGGCAGGAAACGCTCAGCATCTAGGTAAGTGCTCAGCCCAGCAGTTTCTTGAGCAGCTCGGCCTTGGTGCTGTCGTAATCGGCCTGCGAGATGAGTCCCTTGTCGAGCAGGCCCTTGAGCTTGCCCAGGCGGTCCTCGATCGAATCGCTCGACGCCGGGACGGCCGGCGGCTGCGGCGGGGCGAAGGCGCCGCTCATGCCCTGGGCCATGGCCTGGCCGATCGCGATGCCCGCGCCCGCGCCGGCGCCGATGCCGGCGATGCCGCCTTCGTTCTGGGCCGCCAGCGGAATGCTGCTGGCCACCTGGAACTGGGTGAAGCCGCCCATCTTGTCCGCGCCCAGGCTGGCCTTCATGCCGGCCGAGATGCGTTCGTCGAGCGCGGCCTGCAGTTCTTCCGGCAGGCTGACGCTGGTGACGTTGAATTCGTCCAGGCCCACGCCGTAGCGCGCGAAGGCCGCAGCCAGGTCGCCGCGGATCTGCTGCGCCATCAGGGTCTGGTTGGCCGCCATGTCGAGGAAGGCGATCTTGGACGCGCCCAGCGAGTTTGCCATGGTCGCCAGCAGGATGCCGCGCAGCTGGTCCTCGACCTCGTCGCGGGTGTAGGCCGCGCGCGTGCCGCTGATCTCGGTGAAGAACAGGCGCGGGTCCTGGATACGGTAGGAATACATGCCGAAGGCGCGCACGCGGATCATGTCGAAGTCCTTGTCGCGGATCGTCACCGGCTGGGTGGTGCCCCACTTGCGGCCCGTCTGGACGCGGGTGCTGAAGAAGTACACGTCCGACTTGAAGGGCGAGGCGAACAGCTTGTCCCAGTTCTTCAGGTTGGTCAGCACCGGCAGGGTGGAGGTGGTCAGGCGGTGCGTGCCCGGCCCGAACACGTCGGCGATGCGGCCTTCATCGACGAACACCGCGATCTGCGATTCGCGCACCACCAGGGTGGCGCCGTTCTGGATCTCGTAGTCCTCCATCGGATGGCGCCAGGCGAGTACGCCCTCCGTCTCCTCGTTCCATTGCAGGACGTCGAGAAACTGCTTCTTGATGAAAGAACCGAGCGACATGGCGGCCTCCGTATGCGAACTGAGTAAAGGGGTGGTGAATCAGGAAATGCTGCCGGCGTTGATCAGGCCGATGGACAGCGAAATGGCGCCGAGCAGGCCGCCGAAAGCCATGTTGTTGGCTTCGATCTGGTCTTTCGACATGCGCAGCAGGCGGGTGGCGATCACGAAGACGAGCACCTGCACCAGCATGGCGAAGGCGCCCCAGCCCAGGAACTGGACGTAGTCCCCCGTGTACATGAGGCTTGCGGCCACGGTGACCGAAAAGCCGAGCAGGGTGCCGCCCAGCGACAGCGCCGCCGCGCCATTCCCGGCGCGGATCAGGTGCACTTCGTCGTAGGGCGTGACGCGCGTGTAAACCACGAAGAAACCCATGACCAGGGCAACAGCCGTTGCCAGATGCAACAGATAGTTTAGGATGGCGGGCACCTCGTCCTCCACGGATAATGTCAGGTTGGCAGCACCGCGATCTTAGAGCAAAACAACAGGTATGACCAAAAAAATTCTCATTCTCTCCGTCTTTGTCGTCGCTTCATGCGGATTGGCTTACGAACTGATTGCCGGGGCGTTGTCGAGCTACCTGCTGGGCGACTCGGTGCTGCAGTTCTCGACCATCATCGGCTGCTACCTGTTCGCGATGGGCGTCGGCGCCCATCTGTCGAAATACGTGCGCGACGAAGACGTGCTGGCGCGCTTCGTCGACATCGAACTGGCGGTGGGCCTGATCGGCGGCGTCTCGGCCGCGCTGCTGTTCATGACCTTCACCTGGATGGCCGCGCCTTTCCGCACCGTGCTGTATGTGACGGTCTTCATGATCGGCGCCATGGTCGGCATGGAAGTGCCGCTGGTGATGCGCGCCCTGAACGAGCGCCGCACCGAATTCTCCGAGCTGGTGAGCCGGGTGCTGACCTTCGACTACCTGGGCGCGCTGGCCGTGTCGCTGCTGTTCCCGCTGGTGCTGGCCCCGCACCTGGGGCTGGTGCGCACCGGCTTCCTGTTCGGGATGCTGAATGTGGGCGTGGCGATCTGGACGCTCTACGTGTTCCGCGCCGAGCTGACCAACCTGGGCGGCCGGGCGATCCGCGCCGGCAGCGTGATGTTCGTACTGGCGCTGGGTTTCGGGCTGTCGGACCGCATGGTGGAGTGGGGCGAGCGCGGACTGTTCGGCGACGAAGTCGTGTACTCGACCACCACGCCTTACCAGCGCCTGGTGATCACGCGCTGGAAGGACGACCTGCGCCTCTACATCAACGGCAACCTGCAATTCTCCTCGCGCGACGAGTACCGCTATCACGAGGCGCTGGTGCATCCGGCCATGCAGGCCGCGCCCTGGGCGCGCAAGGTGCTGGTGCTGGGCGGCGGCGACGGCCTGGCCCTGCGCGAGGTGCTGCGCTATCCGAACGTACAGGAAGTGACCCTGGTCGACCTCGATCCGCAGATGACCGGAGCTTTCGCGACCAGGCCGGAACTGGTCAAGCTCAATGCCGGGGCGCTCAGGGACAAGCGGGTCAAGGTGATCAACGCCGACGCCGCCGTCTGGCTGCAGCGCGAGGCCGGGATGTACGACGTGGCCATCGTCGACTTTCCCGACCCGTCAAGCTTCGCCCTCGGCAAGCTGTACTCGGTGCCGTTCTACGGCATCCTGCGCAAGCACATCGCGGCCCACGGCATGATCTCGGTGCAGTCGACCTCGCCCTTCTTCGCGCCGCATGCCTACTGGACCATCGAGGCGACCTTGCGCGAAGTGGGGATGAAGACCTGGCCCTATCACCTGTATGTGCCGTCCTTCGGCGAATGGGGCTTCGTCCTGGCCTCGCCGCAGGGCAGCTTCACCCCGCCCGAGCGCTACACGCTGCCGATGCGCTACCTCGATGCCGAGACCACCCGCGCCATGTTCGCCTTCCCGCCCGACATGCAGCGCCTGCCGATGAAGCCGAACCGGCTCGATTCCCAGTCGCTGGTGCGCGAGTTCGAGGAAGACTGGCAGCAGGTGATCCGCTGATGGACCGGCGTTCCTTCATCGTCTCGGCCGCCGGGGCGGGGCTGGCGGGGCTGGCGAGCGCTGCGGGCTTCCTGCGCTGGCAGGAGATCACGCCCACGGTGCGCTACCCGGGCCGCATGGAAGGCCACCTTCTGCGCGACCGTGCCCAGCTGCCGCCATCCTCGGAAACCATCGAGACCGACGTGGCGATCCTCGGTTCCGGCATCGCCGGCCTGTCGGCCGCCTGGAAGCTGGACCGGCTGGGGCAGCGCGACTATCTGCTGTTCGACGGTCCCGAAGCCTTCGGCAACGCATCAAGCAGCCGCTACGGCGAATTCGCCTGCCCGACGGGCGCGCACTACCTGCCGCTTCCGGGCATGGAGGCGCTGCATGTGCGCGAGATGCTGGGCGACCTGGGCATCATCCAGGCCGGTGTCCTCGACGAGCGGCCTGTCTACGACGAGCGCTTCGTCCTGCACGGTCCCGAGGAGCGCCTGTTCATGCACGGGCACTGGCAGGACGGCCTGATGCCGGCGGAGGACCAGGCCGAGCAGCAGCGCTTCCTTGCCCACATGGACCTGCTGCGCCATGGGCGCGGCCGGGACGGGCGGCGCAGCTTCGCGTTTCCGGCGGCGCTGTCCTCCGGCGACCCGGCTTTCGACGGCCTGGACGCGATCAGTTTCGCCGCCTGGCTGGACCGCGCGGGCTACCGCTCGCCGGCGCTGCGCTGGTATCTCGACTACTGCTGCCGCGACGATTACGGCGCCGGCATCGCCCACGTGTCGGCCTGGGCCGGCGTGCATTACTTCGCGGGGCGCTGGGGGCGGGCGGCGAATGCCGAAGACAACGGGCTGCTGACCTGGCCGGGCGGGCTGTCGCCCATCGCCGAAGCGCTGGCCGCGCGGCCCGCCAGCAGGCGCCGTGCGGGAACGGCGGTGTCGGTGCGTGTGCGTGGCGGCAGGGCGGAAGCGCTGTGCTTCACGCTGGAGAGTGGCAAACCGCGCAGCTTCCTGGTGCGGGCGCGGCGCATCGTATGCGCGATGCCGCTGTTCGTCGCGGCGCGCGTGGTCGAGGACATCGGCGCGCTGGGCTTCGACGCCCGCCGCCACATGCCGGCCTACGCGCCCTGGATGGTCACCAACTTCCTGATGCGCGACTTCCCGCGCGAGCAGGGCGGGGCGCCGCTGGCCTGGGATAACGTCGTCTACGGCGGCAAGGGCCTGGGCTATGTGGTGTCGACCCACCAGGATATCCGCGTGCGGCCGCCCGAAAAGACCGTGTTCACGGCCTACATGGCGCTGGCGGACCGCACGCCGTTCGAGGCGCGGCGCTGGCTGCAGCAGGCCGCGCCCGCCGAGCTGATGGAGCTGGCGTCCAGCGACCTGCGCCAGGCCTACGGCTGGGCGTTTGCCGCCTGCGTGGAGCGGGCCGACATCACCCTGCGGGCGCATGCCATGGCGATCCCGGCGCCTGGCTTTCGCAGCAATGCAGGGCTGGCGGCGCTGCGCGAAGCGGACGGGCCGGTTTTGTTCGCGCACAGCGACCTGTCGGGCTTCTCCGTGTTCGAGGAAGCGGCGTGGTGGGGCTGCGAAGCGGCGCGCCGCTGCGCCGCCTAGGACTCCAGCAGCTTGGCTGCGAACTCGTCGCGTTCGCGGTCCACGATATCGTCCACCACGCGCTCGTCCAGGCCCATCGCTTCCAGCACGAAGGCCGACAGCTGCAGGCTTGCCTCCAGGGTCTCCGGCACCACAACGCTGGCTCCGGCCAGACGCAGGGCGCGGGCGTGCTTCTCGTCGCGCGAACGCACGAACAGGCGCACGTGGGGGAACTCGCGCCGGATGCCGCGCACCGCCTGCATGGCGGACGCCGGGTGGTCCATGGTCAGCACGATGGCGGGCGCTTCGTCGGCGTGCACGTGGCGCAGCAGTTCCGGGCGCGACGCGTTGCCGAAGTAGACCGGCATGCCTTCCGCATGCAGCTTCGAGACCAGCTTGGCGTCGTTCTCGAAGGCGACGAAGGGAATGTTCTGGTCCTTGAGCAGCTTGGCCAGCTGCTGGCCCACGCGGCCGAAGCCGGCGATGATGATGTGGCCGCGCGCCGAGGCCAGCGTGGCCTCGTCGGCCTCCGGCTGCTCCTGCCTGGGTTCCCAGCGCTCGCCGATCATGCTGCCCAGGCGCGCCAGCATCGGCGTGATGAACAGCGACAGCCCGACCGCCAGCATCACGCGTGCGCCCAGGGCCGGGTCCAGCACGCGGGTAGCGACGGCGTAGCCGATCACGATAAAGGCGAATTCGCCGCCCTGGCCCAGCAGCAGGCCGCCTTCGATGGCGCGGCCCCAGGACAGGTGGCCGATCCGGAACAGCATCACCACCACCACGGCCTTGATCAGCACCAGGCTGGCCACGAAGGCGGCCAGCCATAGCGGGGCTTCGAGGATCTGCCGCGTGTCGATATTCATCCCGACGGTCATGAAGAACAGGCCCATGAGCAGGCCCTTGAAGGGCTCGACCATCAGTTCGACCTCGTGCTTGAACTCGGTCTCGGCCAGCAGCAGGCCGGCGATCAGCGCGCCCAGCGCCATCGACAGCCCGGCCGCCGCCGACAGGGCGGCGATGCCGAAGGTGGACAGCAGGATCAAAGCCATGAAGACGTCCGGCTGGCGGTGGCGGGCGAAGGCGCGGAACAGCGGGTGGATCACGCGTCCGCCAGCAAGGTAAATCAGGGCGATGGCGCCTGCCGCTTTGGCCATCGTGACCAGGGCCAGCATCGCGACCCCGTCGCCGCCACCCTTGCCGAGGGCGCCGATCAGGATCAGGATCGGCACCACGGCCAGGTCCTGCAGCATCAGGACCGCGAAGGCTGCCTGGCCGAGGGGCGTGGCGGTGCTTTGCTGCTGGGTCATCAGCTGCATCACGACGGCGGTGGAGGAGAGCGAGAGCACCAGGCCGAGGATGACGGCGGTCGGGCTCGATTCACCGTAGAGGGTGAGGGCGCCGCCGATCAGGGCGGCGCTGAGGATCACCTGGGCGGTGCCGGCGCCGAATACCCAGCGCCGCATGGCCCACAGGCGGGCGGCGGAGAGTTCGAGGCCGATCATGAACATCAGGAACAGGACCCCCAGCTCGGCCAGCATCGAGACGCCTTCGCCGCTGGGGAAGGTGAAGACGCTCATGATCGGGTACTGGTCCGCCAGCAGGCCCAGGCCGTAGGGGCCTGCGATGGTGCCGACGGCCAGGAAGCCGAGGACCTGGTTGATGCGCAGGCGCTGCAGCAGGGGGATCAGGATGCCGGAGAGGATCAGGAAGAGGATGATCTCTCGCAGGAAGGGGAAGGCGTGTTGCTCTTGCACGTTGAATCGGCCTGGTAGTTAGTCGGGGGTGGGCCGGTGCATTGTAGCGTTTGATGCGCGTCTCCCGTCGGTTGTGGAGGGGATTGGCCGGGTATGTCGACTTCGGGAGGGAACTTGGGCCCCCGCCTTCGCGGAGGCCCAAGTTTGCACGCGTACCCGTAGCTTAGGTACCCGCCTGCACCGCCCCCAAATCCGTCGCCTCCTGCTGCCGGTGCCCGCTCGCCACCGGCTGCCGGCTCTCGGCCGTCATGACCAGCTCCTCCATCTCCACCGGATCGCCGGCACGCAGTTCGAGATAGCGTCCCAGCGCATCATCGAGCTTCGGCAGCAGCACCCCGCGCTCGCTGTGCAGGGCGCAGTAGGCAGGGCGCGCCGCCGCGAACCCGAGTTGTGCCCCGGTGCGCAGCTCCAGCCGGCTCGCATCGACCCCGGCCCGCTCCGCCGCGCGCAGCGCCAGCTCGGCCCAGGTGAGCTCGCCGCCGTTGGACAGGTGCCAGATTCCTTTCTCGCGGTCGATCGCCAGGTCCAGGCAGGCATGCACCAGGTCCGGCACGTAGGTCGGCGTGATGGTCAAATCGCTCGCCGCGACGAAGGGATCGCCGCGCTCCAGCGCTGCCAGCGCCAGGGTCACGAAGTTGTACTTGTCCCAGGGCCCGAAGAAGGCGCTGGTGCGCACCATCAGGGCGTCCGGGTTGCGGTCCAGGACGATGCGCTCCGCCTCGGCCTTGCTGCGGCCGTAGACGTTGAGCGGCGCTACCGGGTCGGATTCGACATAGGGCCGGTCCTGGCGGCCGTCGAACACCAGGTCGCTCGAGAAGCTGGTCAGGTGCACGCCGTGGCGCGCGCAGGCCGACGCCAGCACCGCCGGGCCGAACGCGTTTTCGCGCAGGCAGCGTTCGATGTCGGTCTCGGCGTCGTCCACCCGCACGTAGCCGGCGGTATTGATCACCGCCCAGGGCTTGTATTCGGCCAGCGCGCGCTCCACCGAATCCGGGTCGGCGATGTCCATGTCCTGGCGCGACAGCAGCTTGAAGTTGAGGTTGCGCTTCTGGCACACGCGGGCGAAGGCGCGGCCCAGGGTGCCGGTCGCGCCCAGCACCAGGATCGGCGCGGCGCCCGTGCCCACCAGGCGGTGGCCGTCGGCCGAGATCGAGGTCAGGGCGGCCGGGGTGGCCACCGGCGGGTGGCACAGGAAGCGCCCCGGACGGCGCCACCAGCCCTGGCCGCGCAGCACCGGGTGCGACAGCGGCGCGCCGGAGGACAGCTCGTGCATCATCTTCGCCAGCGCCGTCGGACGCGGCATGGGCGAGCGCACGTCGAAGGGGCCGGGCTCGTAATAGCCGCGGTTCGCGGTGACCAGACAATTCCAGTCGAAGGAGCCGAGCAGCGACCACACGGTGACGGCGCGCACGTCCACGCCATTGCGCTGCGACTGCTGGGCCGCTTCCCAGATCTCCAGCAGCCAGCGCAGCTGGTCTTCGCGGTTGGCGTCGATGTGGGCCTCGGTCACGGCCAGCGGGATGCGGTAGCGGTCCCAGATCTCGGCCAGCAGCGGCGCGATGCCGGCGGTCGGCGTGGCCAGCACGCGCGAGGCTTCGATGTCGGCGCAGGGCTTGCCGTCGGCCATGCCGCGGTGGTGTTCCGGGAAGCGCTCGGGACGGTGGTCGAGCCAGCGCTCGCTGGTAACGTAGTAGTTGACGCCGATGATGTCCGGCGGGCAGGTGTTGTCGCGGAACCAGAGGAATTCCTCGGCCGGGATGCCGGTCTTGGTCAGGTACTTCCACAGCTTGTGCTCCGGCCCGACCATCCCGCACAGCAGATCCCAGGCCAGCCAGCGGCGCTCGTTGTAGAAGTCCGCCACGTGGGCCATCTCGGGCGTGCTGTAGGTCTTGCCCAGGTCGTCGGTCTGGACCAGCTTGGCGTCCGGGTTCACCTTGCGGATGGCGCGCATGGACAGCACCACCGCGCGGCACTGGTTGAGCAGTGCCTGGATGAAGGTGCGGTCGTCGCGCCCGTGCGGGTACCACACGCCGTACAGGCCGGCGAAGCGGGCCGTGGTGCAGGGCTCGTTCACCGGGGTGTAATACTCGAGCCACGGATAGCGCGCGGCGACCGCGCCCGCATACTCCGCCAGCTGCTCGGCGAAGTTCGGATCGACGAGGCTGGTGCGCTGGGGCCCGCTGCCGTGGTGGATCAGGCCGGCGATCGGGTTGACGCCCGCCTCGCGCAGGGCGGGCAGGCGCTCGTCGGGCCAGGTCCAGTCTGCGCTGTCCAGGCCGTTCGGGGCCGTGCGTTCCCACAGGATCGGATAGCGAATTGCGCGAATGCCGAGCGAGGCGAACCGCTGGATGTCGCAGGCGCGCTCAGCGTGACCGTTGCGGTCGAGCTGGCTGAAATATTCGTCGCGGACGCGGTTGACCGTGCATTCAAGGCCGCCCCACAGTTCCAGCGGGCGGGTCGAAGTGTGTGTGCTCGTATTTAAATCCATAACATTCACCAATTAATTATTAGAATTTTTACAACAACGTGGTCTCAGGAGGGCGCCCGGATGAAAAAAGACCTTGTGGGGAGCCCTGCCTGCCGTGTCACGGGTGCGCAGCGGTTGACAGCGGGACGCCAACCTGCAACCATGCAACCCATGAACTTTCCGAAAGCACATCTGACGTTTCGTACCTGGTGGCGCCGCTCGTAACGCGCGGCCCCAGGAAATGATGTGCATTTCAAACAACGCCGCCTCGACTCAGGTGGCGTTTTTATATTGGCGCAGGATGATCGGGGCAAGAACAAGGAACCCCGATGAGCCAGCCAACCGCTAACCCTTCCACGCCTATCATCCTCACCGGCGACCGTCCGACCGGTCCGTTGCACCTCGGCCATTACGTCGGCAGCCTGCGCAACCGGGTCGCCTACCAGGACACCTACCGCCAGTTCGTGATGCTCGCGGACTCCCAGGCCCTGACCGACAACATGGATGACATCGGAAAGGTACACCGGAATGTTGTCGAGGTGGCGCTCGATTACCTTGCCGTAGGGATTGATCCGGCCAAGACCACCATCCTGATCCAGTCGCAGATCCCCGAACTGACCGAGCTCACCTTCTATTACCTGAACCTGGTGACCGTGGCGCGCCTGGAGCGCAACCCGACCGTGAAGCAGGAAATCATCCTGCGCGGCTTCGAGCGCGACATCCCGGCAGGCTTCCTGACCTACCCGGCCAGCCAGGCCGCCGACATCACCGCCTTCAAGGCCAGCGTGGTGCCGGTGGGCGAGGACCAGATCCCGATGATCGAGCAGTGCAACGAGATCGTGCGCAAGTTCAACCGCAACGCCGGCCGCGACATCCTGGTCGAGTGCAAGGCCATCGTGCCGGAAGTCGGCCGCCTGCCGGGCACCGACGGCAAGGCCAAGATGAGCAAGTCGCTGGGCAATACCATCAACCTGGGCGCCTCCGCCGACGAGATCCGCGCCGCGGTCAAGATGGTCTACACCGACCCGCTGCACCTGAAGGTTTCCGATCCGGGCCACCTGGAGGGCAACGTGGCCTTCATCTACCTGGACGCCTTCGATCCGGACAAGGAAGGCGTGGCCGCGATGAAGGAGCACTACACCCGTGGCGGCCTGGGCGACAGCGTGGTCAAGAAGCGCCTGGAAGGCGTGCTGCAGGAAATGCTGGCCCCGATCCGCGCGCGCCGCGAGGAATTCGCCAAGGACCGCGGCCAGGTGCTGCAGATCCTGAAGGAAGGCACCGCACGGGCGCGCGAGATCGCGGCCGTCACCACCGACGAAGTCAAGAAGGCGCTGGGCCTGTCCTACTTCTGATCGTGTCGCATGCAACCCGGGTATCGCCGCGCGGTACCGCGGGTAGCGCGCGCGGCAACCCTTGCGCCCGGCGCTGGCCGGGCCCCGTTCCCGATGGCACACTGGCGGCTCCACTAAGCTGAGAGGAGTCGCTCCATGGACAAAGGCTTGCGCCTGACCGAGAAATGGCTGCAGCGCGCGCTGTGGCTGGTTGCTTTCGTATTCGCCGGTTTCCTGATCGGCCTGGGCAGCCTGGTGGTCGGGAACCTGTGGGACGTCGAAGCTCCCCTGAGCGTCGAGCAGTTCATGGACCCGGCCAAGCTGGGGCAGGCCAGCCTCGACCGCCGCCAGGCCGGCGAGCGGCTGGACGCGGCCCGGGAACGCCTGGAGCAGGCGACCCAGAAGCACAGCGTCGCCCAATCCAATACGCGCTCGGCGCGCGCCACCTTCGACAACTGGCTGGCCACGCGCCAGGCCACCGCGCGCCCTAGCCAGGATCCCGAGCTGGTCGCCCGCACCAGGGCCCTCGACGCGCTCGAAGCCGAGGAGCGCAAGGCCCTCGGCGCGGTCGAGGCCGAGCAGCAGGCCATGCTCGACGCCACCCAGGCCGCCGAGCGCGCCCAGGCGCAGCTGGACCGGCTGGAAGCGCCCGCCCATGAAGCCTACGCCAAGGCTTCCAAGGCCAAGGAGCTGCGGGTCTTCCTGTACCGCCTGGCAGTGACCCTGCCGCTGCTGCTGATCGCCGCCTGGCTGTTCAAGCACAAGCGCAAGACGCCCGACTGGCCGTTCGCCTGGGGCTTCATCCTGTTCGCGCTGTTCGCCTTCTTCGTGGAACTGGTGCCTTACCTGCCCAGCTACGGCGGCTATGTGCGCTACCTGGTGGGCATCGGCCTTACTTTCGTGGCGGGCCGCTATGCGATCCGCTGGCTGCAGGCCTACCTGGCGCGCCAGAAGGCGGCCGAGGCGCTGCCCGACGTCGAACGACGCCAGACCATGCGCTACGACCTGGCGCTGGCCCGGCTCGGCAAGAGCGTGTGTCCGGGCTGCGAGCGCCAGGTCGACCTGAAGGACAGCAGCATCGACTTCTGTCCGCACTGCGGCATCGGCCTGTTCGACCGCTGCGGCTGCTGCAGTACGCGCAAGAACGCGTTCGCGCGCTTCTGCTTTTCGTGCGGGACAGCGGCCAATACCACCCTGGCCGACTGACATCAACTGGTCAGGATCTAGTCACGCAAGTCGGCCGGCACCTTGCCGCCGTTGGCCGCCAGCTTGTTCATGACCTGGCGGTGCAGCCAGATGTTCATGGTGGCCGAATCGTTGGTGTCGCCGGTGTAGTGCAGCTCGGCCGCCAGCTCCTTGCGCGAAGCAAGGCTGCTGTCCAGGTTGAGCAGCTTGAGCAGGTCGACGATCGAGGTGCGCCAGTTCAGCTGCTGGCCGGACGACTTCTGCATGTCGTTGAGGATCTGCTCCACGTCGACCTGCTGCATCGGCGCCGCCTGGGCCTGGGCTTGCGCTTGAGCCTGCGGTGCGGCCGGGGCGCTCGGGGCCGGAGCCGCTGGCTTGGGTGCCTGCGCCTGTGCCGGAGCGGGGGCCGGCTTCGGCGCCGAGCCCGGGAAGATCTTGTGGAAGATATTGCTCAGAATGCCCATGATGTCCTCGCTGGTTGTTGTTGGTTCGAAAGACGGCTCACTGCGGTTCGCCTGCTTATTGCTTGCGCATGTTCTGCGCCATGTGGCCGAGCGCGATCGCCAGCGCCGCGCCGCCGATGGCCTTGACCAGGGTCGGGTTGTCGGCGTAGAAGTCGCTCATGCGGTCGACGATGCTCGGGTTCTGCTGCTCGGCCTTCTCGGCCAGTTCGCGCACCTGTTCCGGCGAGACTTGCGAGGCCTGTTCCGGCGTCACCTGGGTCGGCGTGCGGCCGCCGAAGATGTTGCCGAGGTTGCCGAGGCCGCCGTTGCCGAGCTGCGCCAGCACGGTCGGGCCGAGGGTGGCCAGGATCTGGTTCAGCATGCCCGCGCGCTGGTTCGGATTGCTTTGCCCGAACAGCTGGCTCACCATTTGCGGGAAGGGCGGGGTCTGGTCCGAGCGCAGCGCGCCGGCCACGCCCTGGGAGACGGTCTCGCGCGGCGCAGCCTGGGCCACGCGGTCGAAGTCGTCGGTCGCGGCGTTCGGGTTCATGTTGGCGGCGCCGCCGAGGTATTGCTGCAACAGGTTGCCTAGATCAAAAGCCATGTCGTTCTCCTGCTTGTCCGGGGTTGAAGGTCGAGGGTAGGCGTTTTGACATGCCTTTCTCTGTTCGTTAACGAACGGTGAAGCCGCAAAGCCTTGTCTTTTTTGCCATATGGACATTCCCCAGGCAGAAACGTAAGCTGTCGCCATGCCTTATTTCCCCCTGATCCTGTTCGCCGGGCTCTACCTGTTCGCGACCCTGGCCTGGTCCCTGCCGCTGCTGGTGGGCGCGGCCTACCTGGTGACCAGCCTGACCTGCTTCGTCGCCTACGCCCTCGACAAGTCCGCAGCCCGCGCCAAGGCCTGGCGCACCCCCGAGGCGACCTTGCTGGTGCTGGGCCTGGTGGGCGGCTGGCCGGGGGCGCTGCTGGCCCAGCAATGGCTGCGCCACAAGACCGCCAAGACCTCGTTCCAGTGGAAATTCCACCTGACGGTGGCGCTGAACATCGGCCTGTTCTTCTGGCTGTCGCGGCAGTTCGGCCTGTCTCGAATCTGATCCAACCCAAGGAGCGGCGCATGTGGCGATACCCCCGGATCCTGGCCCACCGCGGCGGCGGCACCCTCGCTCCCGAGAACACCTATGCCGCTCTGCGCCGCGGCATGGAGCAGGGTTTTCGCGCCATCGAGTTCGACATCATGCTGGCGCGCGACGGCGTGCCGGTGGTCCTGCACGACGCCGTCCTGGGCCGCACGGTGAATGGCAGCGGGCATGTCCACGACTATGACGCGGCCGAGCTGGCGGCCATGGATGCGGGCGGCTGGTTCGCGCAAGGCTTTCTCGGGGAGCCGGTGCCGCTGTTCGTCGAATTCGCCCAGTTCTGCAAGGCGCACGGCGTGTGGATGAACATGGAGATCAAGCCGGCGCCCGGTTTCGAGCGCGCCACCGGCGAGACCGTCGCGCGCATCGCGGCCGCCCTGTTCGCCGGCGAGCTGGAGGAGGGCGGTGAGGCGATCGGCCGCGTGCCCCTGCTGTCCTCGTTCAGCCATGCGGCGCTGGAGGCGGCCATGGCGGCCGCGCCCCGGGTGCCGCGCGCCTGCCTGATGGAGCGCCTGGCGCCCGACTGGGAGCGCATCGCCCGCTCCGTGGAGGCGGTCGCGATCCACGCCTGTCACCGCTACCTGACGCGCGAGCAGGCGCGCGCCGTGAAGGAGGCCGGCTTCGGGCTGTTCTGCTACACGGTCAACGACCCGGCCCGCGCCCGCGAGCTGCTGGACTGGGGTGTGGACGCCTTCTGCACCGACCGCATCGACCTGATCAGGCCGGATTTCCGGTGATGTGCGCCCGCGCGCAAAATTCTCTTAACTAACACTCAAGAAGTTTGACAGGTTGTCGTTAAGTACAGACAACCACCCCTAGGGTATGGCAAAAATGTCATTGTCAATCAATTCAAATTCGCTGTCGCTGAACGCGCAGCGCAGCCTAGACACGCACGTGAAGGACCAGGCGAAGCTGATCTCGCGCCTGACGACCGGCGTGCGCATCGGCAGCGCCGCCGACGACCCGGCCGGCCAGGCCATTGCCTCGCGCATGTCGTCCGGCCTGCGCGGCATCAGCCAGGCGATCCGCAGCATCAACGATGCGAGCTCGATGCTGCAGGTGGCCGACAGCGCCATGGCCAGCGTCACCGACAGCCTGCAGCGCCTGCGCGAGATGGCGGTGGCGGCCGGCAACGGCAGCTATGGCGACGGCGACCGCGACTCCCTGCAGAAGGAGGCGGCGCAACTGCTCCATCACATCACCCAGGTGGGCGAGCAAACCAGGTTCAATGGCGAAGCGGTATTTGCCCAGGAAACGGCCAGTATCGGCGGCGAGGCGAAGCGGCGCGCGGTGCTCGACGGCCTCAAGTCCGGCTGGCTGAGCGCGGCTGAGGACATGATCAAGAAGTATTACGGGCTGGAGGGCGACGGCGCCAAGATGATCGTCAACCTGGAGACCAGCGACGGCCCATCGACCGTGCTGGCCTCGGTCGGCCCGGTGGCCGGCGGCGTGCAGATGAACATCGACATGGCCGACTTCGGCACCGCGGCCACGCCGGACGGCGGCACCGCCTTCCTGTACAGCGACCGCATCGTCGCGCACGAGATGACCCACGCCGTCATGTTCCGCAGCGTGAACATGGGCGGGCTTCCCAAATGGTTCATCGAAGGCACGGCCGAGCTGATCCAGGGCGCGGACGAGCGCCTGGCGGGCGCGGCGGCGGGCGGCTCGGCGGCCCTGGTGACCGACACGGCGAACGGCGTCTTCAGCTACGAAGGCTCCTACGCCGCCAGCCGCTACCTGCATGCGCGCATGAAGGAGCTGGGCGTGGAGGGCGGTATCAAGGGCGTCATGCAGCACTTGACGACGCACCGTTCGGATAACCTGAGCCAGGCTTTGGCGACGGTCAGCCGTGGCGAGTATGCCGACGAGGCCGCCTTCCTGGCCGATTTCAGGGCGAACGGCGAGGATTTCATCGACAACAAGATGAACCTGGCCAACGCAGACACCGGGGCGATCGGCGGCCTGGATGCGGACGGCGGGCCGGTGTTCGACGCCAGGAAGGTGGTAGCGGACGCCGGCACCAATAACGCCAGCGACGGCCTGTCCGGCTTCGCGGTCGAGTATCCGGAGCTGGGCGGCGCGACCGGCACGCGCAAGGTACAGGTGCAGGTGGGCGACGGGGCGGGGGATTTGATCGAGCTGCAGTTCTCGTCCATGAATGCGTCCGCGCTGGGCTTGGCCGACTTGGATATGCGCAGATCGTCGGTGGCGCTGCTGCACATCGACCAGGCGCTGGAATTCGTCAACCAGCAGCGGGTGGCGGCGGGAGCGTCGAGCAACCGGCTGGACATGGCGGTCAACGCGCTGCAAACCAATTCCCAGAACCTGGCGACGGCGCGCGAACGCATCGAGGGCGTCGACTACGCCACCAGCGCGGCGGGGCTGACCCGTGCCCAGATCCTGCAGCAGGCGGCGTCGGCGATGCTGGCGCAGGCTAATACCCAGCCGAGGGCGGTGCTGACCTTGTTGCGGTAATCGCAAGCTTTTCGGCTGTTCGAGCAAACTTGGGTCCCGGCCTTCGCGGGGACGACGTTGGTTTAGGAGCGGGTGAATACCGTTCAACAGACTTCGGACACGTCCCTACGAACCGTCGTGCCCGGGGCGGGCGGGGGCCCCCGGGGCCCCCGCCCCCCCGCCGGGGGGGGGGGGGGGGGGGGGGGGGGGGGGGGGGGGGGGGGGGGGGGGGGGGGTTGGGGGGGGGGGGGGGGGGTGGGGGGGGCCGGGGGGGGGGGGGGGGGGGGGGGCGCCCCCCCCCCCCCCCCCAAAAACCCTGTCCCCCCCCCCCCCCCCCCCCCCCACGGTTTTACGGCTAGTGGTGTAAGGAGAGACTGGCGTACTTGCGAGGCTTGTCAAAACCACCACCCCGCGCACGATTGACCTCAGGTGACATCAAGAATTGTCACCCCACGCTACAATACGCCCGTCAGTGGAAGAACACCATCAAGGCCCCGGTCAGGGCCTCGGTTTCCAGCAACAGCCAGGTGGCTGCAGTTGCCAGCGCCAGGTGGACTGCGGTCCACGTGATTGGATGATGGCGCGCCATGATGATTCTCCCGAGTGCGTTATGTGCTATGGATGATGGTTCCCATGTTATCGATCTGACCCGACAGCAGGGATCGGCGAATTCTCCGTCACATTGTAGGAATTCACCTTGTGCTAATTCGCGTCCGCCGAAAGTAGGCTTCCTACGTTTGCGGTAGGTCGTGTCCTATAGTCGAGCCCGGGCGCGGGAGCCAGAATGGCTTCCATCATGACCCGACACGACCCCAAACTCATGCACCGCGGCTTGCTCGCCGTGCGCCGCAACACCATCCGCCGCTTGCTCACTTCCGTGTTCGGGATCGAATCCCTGCGCGAAGGCCAGCAGCGTGTCATCGACAGCGTCCTCGATGGCAAGGACACCCTGGCCATCATGCCCACCGGCGGCGGCAAGTCGCTGTGCTACCAGATCCCCGCCAAGATGCTCAAGGGGATCACGATCGTCGTCTCTCCCCTGATCTCGCTGATGAAGGACCAGCTCGAGAAGCTGGAAGAACTCGGCATCCGCTCGGTCCAGGTGAACAGCAGCCTGAGCGCGGCAGAAGAAGAGAGCGCCCTCCAGGCCATCGCCGACGAAGCCTGCGAGATCGTGTTCTGCACCCCGGAGCGCCTGGTCTCGCCCGAGTTCATCGAGGTGCTGCGCCAGGTCACCCTGGACATCGTCGTGATCGACGAAGCCCACTGCATCTCGCAGTGGGGCCACGACTTCCGCCCGGCCTACATCGGCCTGGCCGCCGCCATCGACTCCCTCGGCAAGCCGCCGGTGCTGGCGCTGACGGCGACCGCGACCGAAGAGGTGGTCGAGGACATCGCCAGGCAGCTGAACCGGCCCCGGATGAACGTCATCAATACCGGCATCTTCCGGCCGAACCTGCACTACCGTGTGCTGCAGGTGACGAATGCTCAAGAGAAATACTCGCAAGCCCTGCGCCTGGTGCGCGAGACCGAGGGCGTGGGCATCGTCTACGCCGCCACCGTCAAGGCGGCCGAAGAGATGCTGGACGTGCTGGAGGAAGCCGGCGAATCGGTCACCATCTACCACGGCAAGCTGCCGGCCGCCGAGCGCAAGCTGAACCAGGACATGTTCATGAGCGGCGAGCGCCGCGTGATGGTCGCCACCAATGCCTTCGGCATGGGTATCGACAAGAGCGATACCCGCTTCGTGATCCACCTGCAGATCCCGGCGAACCTCGAATCCTATTACCAGGAGTCGGGCCGGGCAGGGCGCGACGGCCTGGACGCCGAGTGCACCCTGCTGTTCCTGCAGGACGACAAGCGCATCCAGCAATTCTTCCTGGTAAAGCATTACCCGGCCGCCGAGGAGCTCAAGACGATCTACGGAGCGGTGCGCTCCCTGGGCGAGGAGGGGCCGGTGACGGTGGACCGCATCGAAGAGCAGCTGGACGAGATCACGGAAGCCAATATCAAGGTCTGCCTCAAGCTGCTCAAGGACGGCAAGCTGCTGCGCCAGAACCGCAAGCTCGAATACCTGCCGGCCAGTACCGAGCCGCGCAGCGGCAGCTTCCATGGCCTGGCCCAGGTCTACGTCCAGAAGCAGGAACGGGACCGCGAAGCGCTCGACCAGATGGTAGGCTATGCGGTGAGCGGTTTTTGCCGCTGGAAGTTGCTGCTCGACTATTTCGGCGACGAGGTCGAAGGCTTCGAGAAGTGCTGCCGCTGCGATAACTGCCTGAATCCGCCGGCGCTCACGCTCACGGAGGACATCGAGATCCGCGACGACGAGTTCGACCGCGAACCGACGCCGGAGCCGGAGGGGCCGAAGTTCGAAGTCGGCGCGCGCGTCAAGGCGCCGAAGTACGGTGAGGGCGTGGTCGTCGCGGTCGCGGGCGACCAGATAACGCTGGAATTCCCGGACCAGGATAGCCGTACCTTCCTGGCCGAATACCTCGAGCCGGCCTGAGAGGTCGGTTGAACATGACCAGGGCAAGGCGCGGCGACGAAGACAGTGCTGCTGCACGGCGAGGAGCCGCAACGCAGGCATGGTCATGTTCAAACGACCTCTGGGAAGGGACCGCATGGGAGACATGGTAGTCGTCCGCAGGGAAGGACTTTATTGCGTACCGGGACAGTTCTATATCGACCCGTGGCGGCCGGTCGACCGCGCGGTGATCACCCACGCCCATGGCGACCATGCGCGTTATGGGCATGGCCACTACCTCGCTGCTGCGCCGGGCATCGGCGTGCTCAAGTCGCGGCTCGGCGATATCACAGTCGACGGCCTGGAATACGGCGAGCGCATCGTTCATAACGGCGTCACCATCTCGCTGCACCCGGCCGGCCACGTGCTGGGTTCCGCCCAGGTGCGCATGGAATGCGGCGGCGAAGTCTGGGTCGCCTCGGGCGATTACAAGGTCGAACCGGACCCGACCTGCGTACCCTTCGAGCCGGTGCGCTGCGACACCTTCATTACCGAATCCACCTTCGGCCTGCCGATCTACCGCTGGGAGCCCGAGCAGCAGGTAATGGACGAGATCAACCGCTGGTGGCGCAAGAACGCCGACGAGGGCCGCTGCAGCGTGGTCTTCGCCTACGCCTTCGGCAAGGCCCAGCGCATCCTGGCCGGGCTCGATCCGAGCATCGGCCCCGTCGTCTGCCATGGCGCCGTGGAACCGCTCAACAAGGTCTATCGCGCCGGCGGCGTCGAGCTGCCGCCCACCGTCATGGTGAGCGACGTGGACAAGGCCGCGCTGCGCCGCGCGATCGTGGTGGCGCCGCCGTCCGCCAGCGGCTCGCCGTGGATGAAGCGCTTCGGCGACTACAGCGACGCATTTGCCAGCGGCTGGATGCTGCTGCGCGGCGCGCGCCGCCGCCGTGGTGTCGACCGCGGCTTCGTGCTGTCCGACCACGCCGACTGGCCGGGCCTGATGAGCGCCATCAAGGCGACCGAGGCCGAGCAGGTGATCGTCACCCACGGCTCGATTCCGACCATGGTGCGCTGGCTGTGCCAGAACGGGCTGGACGCCAAAGGCTTCACGACCGAATACGGCGACGAGGAAGAAGACGAATCCACGCCGCCTCCAGGCGCTGCCGCGCATCGGGAAACAGCGACGGAGGCGCCGAAGGGAGAATCGGATGCGTGAATTCGCCCGCCTCTACGCCGATCTCGACGAGACCACGTCCACCACCCGCAAACTGGACGCGCTGCAGCAGTATTTTTCCCGCGCCACTCCGGAGAACGCCGCCTGGGCCGTCTACTTCCTGGCCGGCGGCAAGCCGCGCCAGGCCGTGCCGACCAAGCTGCTGCGCCAGTACGCCATCGAATACGCGGCGCTCGACGACTGGCTGTTCGACGAGTCCTATCATGCGGTCGGCGACTTCGCCGAGACCATCGCCCACATCCTGCCGGCGCCCACGCGGCGCTCCGATATCGGCCTGGCCGAATGGATGGAACAGCGCATCGCACCCTTGCGCGGGGCCGAGCCGGCGCGCATCCGCGAAGCCCTGTTCAGCTACTGGGATGAACTCGACTGGCGCGAGCGCTTCCTGCTCATCAAGCTGATCGGCGGCGGTTTCCGCGTGGGCGTGTCGCGCCTGCTGGTGACGCGCGCGCTGGCCGCCATCGCGGCGGTCGACAGCAAGGTGATCGCCCAGCGGCTGATGGGCTGGACCGACGGCCGCGTGCAGCCCACGGCCACCGGCTTCCTGAACCTGATCGCCGAGCAGACCGATCTTGAACACCAACTGCGCGGCGGCCAGCCCTATCCCTTCTTCCTGGCGCACCAGCTGCAGGGGGAACCCGCGGCGCTGGGTGAAGTCGACGACTGGCTGGTGGAGTGGAAGTACGACGGCATCCGCGCCCAGCTGGTGCGGCGCGGCGGCCAGAGCTACCTGTGGTCGCGCGGCGAAGACCTGATCACCGAGCGCTTCCCTGAACTGGCGTCGGTGCGCCTGCCGGAAGGCACGGTGCTCGACGGCGAGGTGCTGATCTGGCAGCCGGATTCCAGCGCGCCCGCGCCGTTCGCCGACCTGCAGAAGCGCATCGGCCGCAAGACCTTGTCCGCGAAGCTGCTGGCCGAGCTGCCCGCCGTCCTGTGCTGCTACGACTTGCTGGAGCTGGACGGCGTCGACCTGCGCGGCCTGCCGCAGCACGAGCGGCGTGCGCTGCTCGAGACCGAAGTGGCAAAGGCGGAACAGCCGCAGCTGCGCCTGTCGCCGCTGGTGCACGCCGACAGTTGGGAGGATTTAGCGGCGCTGCGTTCCGCTTCGCGCGAGCGCTGCGTGGAAGGCATGATGATCAAGGCGCGCGAGGCGCGCTACGGCGTCGGCCGCACCAAGGACGTGGGCACCTGGTGGAAGTGGAAGATCGATCCCTATACGATCGATGCGGTGCTGCTCTACGCCCAGCCGGGCAGCGGGCGCCGCGCTTCGCTCTATACCGACTACACCTTCGCCGTGTGGGACGGGGAGGGCGAGCAGCGCAAGCTGGTGCCCTTCGCCAAAGCCTATTCGGGACTGACGGACGCGGAGATCGCCCAGGTCGACAACGTCATCCGCCGCACCACGATCGAGAAATTCGGTCCGGTCCGTTCGGTCAAGCCCACCATGGTGTTCGAGATCGGCTTCGAGGGCATTGCGCTGTCGCCGCGCCACAAAGCCGGGATCGCCGTGCGCTTTCCACGCATTCTGCGCAGGCGCGAGGACAAGCCGGTGGAGGAGGCCGATACCCTCGATACCTTGAAAGGCCTACTGGCCGCCGCTGCGCCATGAGCGCCAACGAGGTTACCAAGCGCATGAAAGCTTGGTTCGCGGAGAAGGGATGGAAAGCCTTTCCCTTCCAGCGCGCCGTGTGGGATGCCGCGCTCGAGGGACACTCCGGCCTGCTGCATGCGAATACAGGCGCGGGCAAGACCTTCGCGGTGTGGTTCGCGGCCCTGCAGCGCGCGGGACTGGAAACGGGACGGCGCCCCGCCGGGCTTCGTGTGCTGTGGATCACGCCGATGCGCGCCCTGGCGGCCGACACCCAGCGCGCGCTGGAGGATTCGGCCGCCGTGCTGCTGCCTGAGTTCCGCGTCGGCGCGCGCACCGGCGACACCGGCTCGGCCGAGCGCGCGCGCCAGACGCGCAGCATGCCGTCGGCGCTGGTGACCACGCCCGAAAGCCTGTCCCTGATGCTCAGCCACGCCGCCGCGCAGGAGCAGTTCCGCCATCTCGACATGATCATCATCGACGAATGGCACGAACTGATGGGCAGCAAGCGCGGGGTGCAGGTGCAGCTGGCGCTGGCCCGGCTGCGCCGCTGGCGCCCGCAGCTGCTGGTCTGGGGCGTGTCCGCCACAATGGGGGATCTCGACCTGGCCCGCCAGGTGCTGCTGGGCGGCGACGAAGGCGTATTGGTGGAAGGCGACCTGCGCAAGAAGATCGTGGTCGACTGCCTGATTCCCGACCCGGTCTCGCGCTTCCCCTGGGGCGGCCATTTGGGCATGCAAATGCTGGAGCCCGTGATCCGCGAGATCGAACAGCATGAAGCGACCCTGGTGTTCACCAATACCCGCGCCCAGTCCGAGATCTGGTACCAGAACATCCTGGAGGCCCGCCCCGATTGGGCCGGGGTGATCGCGCTCCACCACGGCTCGCTCGACCGCGAGGTACGCGAGTGGGTCGAGCTGGGCCTGAAGAACGGCGTGCTCAAGGCCGTGATCTGCACGGCCAGCCTGGACCTGGGCGTGGACTTCCTGCCGGTCGAGCGCGTGCTGCAGGTTGGCAGCGCCAAGGGCATCGCGCGCCTGCTGCAGCGCGCGGGACGCAGCGGCCACGCGCCGGGACGGGTTTCGCGCGTGACCCTGGTGCCGACCAACAGCCTGGAACTGCTGGAAGCGGCGGGCGCGAAGAAGGCCGTAGCGGCGCGCCGCATCGAAGGGCGCTATGTGCCGAATAAACCCTTCGACGTGCTGGTCCAGCACCTGGTGACGGTGGCGCTGGGCGGCGGCTTCGATTCCCGCGAGCTGTACGAGGAAGTGAAGAGCGCCTGGTCCTACCGCGCGCTCACGGAAGAAGAATGGCAGTGGGCGCTCGACTTCGTTGCGCGCGGCGGCCAGAGCCTGACGGTATATCCGGAATACCGGCGCGTGCTGCCGGACGAGCAGGGCGTCTACCGGGTGCCGGATGCGGCGATCGGCCGGCGCCACCGGATGGGGATCGGCACCATCGTGTCTGATTCCAGCATCCAGGTGAAGTACATGAGTGGCGGACGGATCGGCAGTGTGGAAGAGTCCTTCGCGGCCCGCCTCAAGCCGGGCGACCACTTCCTGTTCGGCGGGCGCATCCTGGAATTCGTGCGGGTGCACGAGATGACGGCCTTCGTGAAGCGCGCCACCGGCAAGCGTGGGGCAATCACGCGCTGGCAGGGCGTGAAGCTGCCGATGTCGGCGGAACTGGCGAATGCCGCCCTCGCCGAGCTGCGCCTGGCGTCGCAGGGCATTTTCGAAGGCCCCGAGATGAAGGCGCTGCGGCCGCTGATCGAGATCCAGGAACGCTGGTCGGCCCTGCCCACGCCCGAGACCCTGGTCATCGAGCACATGAAGAGCCGCGAAGGCTGGCACCTGTTCGTCTATCCCTTCGGCGGACGCGCCGTGCACATGGGCCTGGCCTCGCTGTTCGCCTGGCGCATCGCGCGTACCCGGCCGATCACCTTTTCGATCGCCGTCAACGATTACGGTTTCGAACTGCTGGCGCCCGAGCCGGTGGACTGGAGCGCGGTGTTCGACGGGGAGACCGGGGCGGACGTCGCCTTGTTCGATACGGCGACTCTGCTGGAAGACGTGCTGGAAAGCCTGAACGCGACCCAGCTGTCCCAGCAGCGCTTCCGCGAAGTGGCGCGCATCGCCGGGCTGGTGTTCTCGGGCTATCCGGGCCAGCCGAAATCGGCGCGCCAGCTGCAGGCATCGAGCTCGCTGTTCTTCGAAGTGTTCCGCAAGCACGATTCCGGCAACCTGCTGCTCACCCAGGCCCAGCGCGAGGTGATGGAGCAGGAGCTGGAACTGACCCGCCTGCGCGATACCTTGAGTGCGCTGCAGGCGCGCCGCATCGTCCTGTGCGAAGTGAAGCGCGCCACGCCTTTCGGGTTTACCCTGATGGTGGAGCGCTACCGCGAGAAGGTCAGCAGCGAGAAGCTGTCCGACCGGGTGGCGCGCATGGTGCGCGAACTGGAGAAGGCGGCAGCGGCATGAGTGCAATGGTGAAGGTGGGCGGCGAGCAGTTGCTGCTGTTGCCCGAGAAAGCTGTGTTCTGGCCGGCCGAGCGCATGCTCATCATCGCCGACATCCACTTCGGCAAGGCGGCCGCCTTTCGCGCGCAAGGCGTGCCGGTGCCGCGCGGGACGACCTCCGAGAACCTGGCCGGGCTGGACTTCCTGGTTGCCACGCATGGGGCCCGGCACATCATGTTCCTGGGCGACTTCCTGCACGCGCGCGCCTCGCACGCCAGCTCGACCCAGCAGGCGATGCTGGCCTGGCGCCAGCGCCAGTCCTCACTCTCGCTGACCCTGGTGCGCGGCAATCACGACCTGCATGCGGGCGATCCGGCCGCGGCGCTCGGCATTGGGCTGGTGGACGAGCCGTACACGATCGGGCCATTCGCCTTCTGCCATCACCCGGACATAGACGTGCCTGGCTATGCGCTGGCGGGACACATCCATCCCGTCTATGTGTTGGCGACGCGCTTCGACGCGCTGCGGCTGCCGTGTTTCGTGGTCGGGCGCGAGCGCATGATCCTGCCGTCCTTCGGCTCGTTCACGGGCGGGCATGCGATCCGGCCGGGGCCGGGCGACAGCATCTATGTCACCTCGGGCGAGGCCGTTCACAGCGTTCGATAGCGTACCGACCCCCTCATTGCGCGGGCGTAAGGTCTCCAGGCATAACCAGCCTGGAGGTGAGCCATGCGTTTCCGCAAGTTTTTCTATACCTTGGTGGCCGCGCTCGTGCCACTGATGACCATGGCAAGCGCACCCGCGCATGCCCAGCAGTATGAGCAAAACCGGAACTACGGTCCCGTGATCAACGGCTTCAACGTCGAGGAAGTGCAGCGGCTGAGGCCGGGCGTGGAACTGCACTTCGACCTGTACGGCAGCCCCGGCGGCACGGCGACCCTGCGCATCGACGGCGCCACCCGCAACGTGCACATGACCGAGGTCGAGCCGGGACAGTACAGCGGCACCTACACGATCGGCACCCACGACCGCATCCGTCCGGAGAGCGGTGTCACCGCCAACCTGCGCCTGGGCAACCAGGTGGCGACCAATGTGCTCGCCGAATCGCTGCTGCGGGGCGACGCGCCGCGCGCCCAGAACCGCCGCGGCGACCTGGCGAGCTCGCCGCGCATCGAGCGCTTCGAGGTGCAGGGCAGTCCCGACCTGGGTCCGGGCAACGAGCTGCGCTTCAACGTACGCGGCACGCCGGGTGCGCGCGTGGAAGTGGCGATCGCCGGCGCACGCGGCGTGTTCTTCCTGCCCGAGGTGAGGGAGGGCGAGTACAGCGCGGTGTATGTGGTGCGCAATACCGACCGCATCCTGTCCAACAGCCGGGTGACGGCGACCATCCGCGCCAATGGGCGCTACACGACCTCGGTGCTGGGCCAGCCGCTGCTGGGGGCCGGCGGACGCACGGCGGCGCCGCAAGAGACGCGCTACTGCACCAGCTGCGCGACGGTGGAGGCGGTCAATGTGATCGAGGTCAGCGGCGACGGCAGCTACCTGGGCACCATCGGCGGCGCAGTGGTTGGCGGCTTGCTGGGCAACCAGGTCGGCAGCGGCAGCGGGCGCAAGGCGGCGTCGGTGGCCGGCGCGGTCGGCGGCGCGGTGGCGGGGCGCCAGCTGGAGAGGAATATGCGCAAGAGCCAGCGTTATGAAGTGATCGTGCGGTATGCGAACAGCGGGGCGACGCAGGCGATTCAGTATGAGAACGATCCGGGGTTCAGGGTGGGGGATCGGGTGAGGGTGAATGGCGGGGTGTTGTCGCGGGATCAGTAAGCACGCCGCAAGCCGCCGCAGCTTTCGTCAGCCCGCGGCCATAAAACGTCATTCCCGCCACTGGCGGCAATGACTCCCGGCGAAGGCCGGGATCCAAGTCCGTCGCGCTGCCACTAAATACTAACGTAGTGGTGTGCGTGAAAACTTGGATCCCGGCCTTCGCCGGGATGACGTTGTTTTATGGTGTGGGGATGTGAGCGGCGGCGACTTCGGCAGGGATGCTGACTGCTCTTATCGCTTCTTATGCCGGCGCCAACACCTGATCATCCCCCGGCTGCTCCAGCTCCGCCTTCTGCTTCGCGGCGCCCTTGGCCCGCGACCTCGACGGCGGCAGCCGGCGCAGGGTCTTGAGCGCATCCGCATCCTTGATGCCGATGGTGCGCTGGTCCACCGTGATCAGGCCGATCTCGTTGAACGCAGACAGCGTGCGGCTCACCGTCTCCAGGGTCAGTCCCAGGTAGCTGCCGATCTCGTGCCGGGTCATGCGCAGGTTGAACAGCTTGCTCGAATAACCCATGGCGGCGAAGCGGTCGGCCAGCGACACCAGGAACCTCGCCACGCGCGCCTCGGCCGACAGGGCGCCGAGCATGCCGATCATGGTCTGCTCGCGCACCAGCTCGCGGCTCATCACGCCGTACATCATGTTCTCGAGCTCCGAATGCACGCGGCCCAGGGCGGTCAGCTTCTTGAAGGGCAGCAGGATCAGGTCGCAGTCGGACAGGGCCACCGCCTCCGAGGCGTAATGGCGGGTGTGGATGCCGTCCACGCCCAGCATGTCGCCTTTCATGGGGAAGCTCAGCACCTGCTCGTTGCCGAACTCGTCGATCAGCACGGTCTTGAGGAACCCGGAGTTGACGATATAGAGCGTGTCGAAGGCCTGGCCGATGGTGTGCACGCGCTGGCCGGTCTTGAACTGGACGTGCTGGAACAGCAATTCTTCGGAGGTGACCGATACGCTGGCCGGAATGCGGAGCAGATCGCAGACTTCTTTCAGGTTGGACCAGAGACGTCCCTGGCGCTGGCGACCCGCTTCCATCGGCGTATGCAGGGTCGGCTGGGTGACATTGCGTTGTTCTGACGTTGGCTGGGACTGCATGCTCATCTCCAGGTGAGTGACTCAGGGTTTCAGGCAGCGATCCGTTTTGGCTGACACTTAGATCGCAAGCAAGTCGAAACGCTGAATTCAGTATGCCAACACGAGTCCGGCTCGAATATCAGCGATGCCTGAATATGAAGGTAGGAGAGATGTAGTCAGTGTAGGAATCTTCCGACTCATACACCAGTGCGTCATAGGGAGAGATGGCGCTCGGCGCTGCACGCCCGTGCAGTCGCGGGCCGAGGGAGGGGGGCGAGCCGCAAGCAACAAGCGCGGCACGAATTCTTCAGGAACTGGTCAAACTCTGTTTGCTTACGCTTTCATCGGCGCCAGCAGCCGGTGGGCGACGGCATATTGGACCATTTCGGATAGCGAATTCATACCCATCTTTTGCATGATGCGGGTCTTGTGGGTGCTGACGGTCTTGACCGACAGGTGCAGGCCGTTGGCGATCTCGGTGATCGACTTGCCGCCGACCAGCAGCGAAAACACCTCGAACTCGCGGTCCGAGAGCTGCTTGTGCAGCAGCTGTTCGCTGGGCGCCATGATGTTCAGCGCCAGCTGCTCGGCCACTTCGGTGCTGATATACGGACGGCCGGAAGCGACCTTGCGGATCGCGCCCACCAGCTGGGTGCCCGCGCTTTCCTTGGTCAGGTAGCCTTGCGCGCCGGCACGGATGGCGCGCACCGCGTACTGCTCTTCCTCGTGCATGGTCAGGATCAGGATGGCGAGCTTGGGCGCCTCGCTGCGCACCTGGCGGATCAGGTCGACGCCGCTGCGGCCGGGCATGGAGAGGTCGAGCAGGAGCAGGTCGAAGCCGCCCTGGCGCACCTGGCCCAGCACTTCGAAGCCGTTGGTCGCCTCGCCGACGATCTCGATATCCGCAGCGCCGTCGAGAATGCGCTTGAGACCTTCGCGCATGATCGTGTGATCATCGGCAATGACGATTCTTACCATATTCCATCCTTCCGGCCGCGAACGGCATGACTCCCTTTTCAGATTAGCACACCGCCCGGGCGAAAAAGTTACCGCTGAAGAAACTATGCGGAGCGGGTTTCAGGTGCCCGGCTCCTTGATCAGGCGGTGCACCAGGACCGGCTTGCTCGTGTGCGACAGCACCTTGTTGGTGACGCTGCCCAGCAGCAGCTGGCCCCAGCCGCTGCGTCCGTGCGAACCCATGAAGATCAGGTCGCAGCCTTCCTGCTCCGCCACGTCGACGATCTTCAGCGCCGCGGTGTCGGAAAACGCCGTCATGCAGCTGTGCTGCAGGTTGGCGCCGGCGCAGGAACGCATGATCTTGCCCATGTATTCCTCGCCCATGCGCCGCATCTGGGCGATGTAGTCCTCCTCGCTGGGGTAGGAGGGCGGGATGATTTCCACGTACACCGGATACTGGTACTCGGGCGCGACGAACAGGGCCAGCACCTCGGCGCCCATCTGCTGCGCGAACTTGACCCCGGCGCAGGCGGTATGCTGCGACACGGCCGAGCCGTCGGTGGTGATCAGGATTTTGCGGTACATGATGTTCCTCCCAAAGGCCACGCCATTCTGGAGGGTCAAGGGCGCGGCGGCGATTGCTTTAACGCAAACTGTTGAGTTGGATCAAACATCCCGAGCTGTTGTTCCAATGCACAATGGAAATGGCAGCAACAGGCCCTACGATTACAAAATACAACACCGGCCTTGTGTAAACATTCAGGAACCACGCGATTTAATTGTCGCGGAATTAAGTTTCTTTGTCCATTTTGTTGCGTGCCGGTTTCCGAGATTTACCTACGGCAACCACGCTGCTACACTCGCATGCAAACTCATACCATCTGTTAATACGGCCGGAGAGCGGCCCCGGATGGACGCAGTACCCCCGAATTGCAGAGCTCATTGCGAATTTATACATTATGGAGAAGCAGGGATTATGACCGACGCCGCTGACGATTTCGACGCACTATTCGAGGAAGTGGCGGCGCAGCGCGCCAGCGCGCCCGCTGCCGAGCCGGCGCCTGCGCCCGTGGCCGCTGCCGCAGCCGACGAGGATGACCTGGAGTCGCTGTTCGACCAGGTGTCCGCCGCCACCCCGGCCGTGGTGCTCGCCGCCGCGCCCGCGCCGGCAGCCGCCGCCGCCGAAGAAGCCCCGGTGAGCGAGGCCGAGCGCGGCATGTTCGAGCGCCTGGGCGGCATCGTCCGCCTGCTGCACGACTCGCTGCGCGAGCTGGGCTACGACAAGGCGCTGACCGAAGCCTCGTCCCAGATCGTGGACGCCCAGGACCGCCTGGAATACGTCGCCAGCCTGACCGAACAGGCCGCCAACAAGGTGCTGAACACCCTGGACGAAGGCATGCCGGCCCAGGACCTGCTGTCGAAGCAGGCCAAGGACATGGAAACCCGCTGGGCCGACCTGTTCTCCGGCAAGCTGAGCCTGGACGAATTCAAGGCCCTGGCCGGCGATTCGCGCCAGTTCGCAGCAAGCGTGAACGAAGCGACCGAAGCCGAGAAGGCGCGCCTGCTCGAGATCATGATGGCCCAGGACTTCCAGGACATCACCGGCCAGCTGATCAAGAAGGTGGTCAAGATCACCCAGACGGTCGAGCAGGAACTGGCCCAGCTGCTGCGCGACAACGCGCCGGCAGACATCAAGGAGAAACTGGCCAGGAAAGAGCAGGAAGCGGCCCAGCCGGCGCCCCTGATGCAGGGTCCGTCGGTGCCGGAAGCGGCCCTGGACCAGGACAACGTTGACGATCTTCTCGCCGATCTGGGATTCTAATGGACGATATGCTCAAGGATTTCGTCGTCGAGGCGATGGATCTGGCAGTCAATGTGGAAGAGCATTTGCTGCGCCTCGAACGCGATCCGGATAACAAGGAAACGCTGAATGCGGTGTTCCGGTCCTTCCACACGATCAAGGGTGGCGCGGGCTTCATGGGCCTGCCCGCACTGGTCGCGGCCTGCCACCTGACCGAGAACCTGTTCGACGCGCTGCGCACCGGCGAAGCGCCGGTGACCCCGCTCGCGATCGAGGCCGCCCTGCAGGCTTCCGGCTTCGTGGCCGACCAGCTGGGCGACCTGAACAACGGCACGCCGCCGGAAGGCCTGGCGCAGATGCCGGCCGACCTGGAACGCATCCTGAAGGACGCGATCGAAGGCAAGGGCGCGAGCGCGCCGGCCCCTGCCGCCGCACCGGCTCCGGCCGCTGCCGCGCCGGCGGTGGAAGCCGCTCCCGCACCCGTGGCGGCCGCTGCTCCCGCAGCCGGTGACGACGGCCTGGACTGGGTCTCGATGTACAACGCCGTGGTGCCGGCCGACAAAGCCATCGCCGCGCTTGCTGCGCCTGCCGCTGCTGGGGCGCCTGTCGCCGCCGAAACCGCCGCACCCGCTGCAGCAGCCGCACCGGCGGCAGCCGCCAGGAACGGCTGGGATGGCGTCGAGCGCCGCGGTGGCGAGAACAAGGCCGCCGCAGCCGCGCCGGCCAAGGACGAAAGCATCCGTATCGACGCGGTCAAGCTGGACGCGCTGCTCGAAGTGGCGGGCGAATCGGTGCAGGCCGCCAACCAGGCCGCCGTGCTGCTGGAACGCCTGCAGCAGTTCAAGTTCGAAGGCCAGGCCGCCACCCTGATCGCAACCCTGACCGAGACCCTGGAGCGTGCTTCGCGCTACTCGGCCGAACTGCAGCGCGCCACCCTGGCGACCCGCATGCAGCCGGTCGGCCGCCTGTTCCAGAAGTTCCCGCGCCTGGTGCGCGAGCTTGCCAAGGACCTGGGCAAGGACGTCGAGCTGACCATCGAAGGCGCGGAGACCGAAGTCGACCGCGTGGTGGTGGACAGCCTGTACGACCCGCTGGTGCACATGCTGCGCAACGCCCTCGACCACGGCGTCGAGTCGCCGGAAGAGCGTGTCGCCGCCGGCAAGCCGGCCAAGGCCTTCATCCTGCTGAAAGCCTGGCAGGAAGCCAACAGCGTCATGATCGTGCTGCAGGACGACGGCAAGGGCATGGACCCGGTCAAGCTGCGCAAGAAGGCGATCGACAAGGGCCTGATCGGCGAGCACAGCGCGCAGAGCGACGACGAAGCCTACCAGCTCGTGTTCCTGCCGGGCTTCTCGACCAAGGAAGTGGCGTCCTCGGTCTCGGGCCGCGGCGTGGGCATGGACGTGGTCAAGACGGCGGTGGAGAAGAACCGCGGCGCGATCCGCATCGAATCCCAGCTGGGCACGGGGACGCGCTTCGCGATCCGCCTGCCGATCGAACTGTCGATCGTGCCGACCATGCTGGTGTCGACCTCGAGCGCCCAGCTGGCGCTGCCGATGGCCGTCGTCGAGCGCGTGGTCGAGCTGCCGGAAGACTTCATGTGCGTCGGCGGCGCCCCGGTGCTGAAGGACCAGGGCCGCCCGCTGCCGGTGCGCTCGCTGGCGCTGTCGCTGGGCTACGAAGCCTGCTCCGAGCGCGTCGGCATCGTCGTCAACGCTCCCCAGCCGTACATCCTGGCGGTGGAAGCGGTGGACGGCACGGCCGACCTGGTGATCAAGCCGATGACCGCGCTGAGCGTCGAAGGCATCACCGGTACCGCGCGTTCGGCGGAGGGCGAGCTGGTGCTGGTGGTCGGCCTGTCCTTCCTGATGGACGGCTGCCGCAGCAGCGTGCGCCTGGCGGCCTGAGCGTCTGCCGCAGCGCAAAACGAACAAATCGTTCGCTTCTGCGCAAAAGCGCACACAAAAAGCCTGTGTTTCCATCGCAGGCTTTTTTTATTTGCATATAACAAAATTGTTGCAAATTAAATTTTCTGCATAGCATGGTCTTTGGCATAATCGTGCAATGCCCCCTCTTGGTGCGGCAGTGCACAAATATGGCATAATCAAAAACCGGGCCCGCATAAGGCGGCCCCGCCGACCTTCTTGATCGACCATGCAAAAAACGCTCTACGACAAACTCTGGGATTCCCATGTCGTGCGTGCCGACGCCGATGGCACCACTGTCCTCTACATCGATCGCCACCTGGTGCACGAAGTGACCAGCCCGCAGGCCTTCGAAGGCCTGCGCGAAGCCGGCCGCGGACTATGGCGCACCTCCGCCAACCTGGCCGTGGCCGACCATAACGTCCCGACCACCGACCGCGCCCAGGGTATCGCCGACCCCACCTCGCGCCTGCAGGTCGAGACGCTCGACGCCAATGCCAGGAGCTTCGGCCTCACCTATTTCAACATGAGCGACAAGCGCCAGGGCATCGTGCACGTGATCGGCCCGGAGCAGGGCGCGACCCTGCCGGGCATGACGGTCGTGTGCGGCGACTCGCACACCTCGACCCACGGCGCCTTCGGTTGCCTGGCGCACGGCATCGGCACCTCGGAAGTGGAGCACGTCATGGCCACCCAGACCCTGCTGGCCAAGAAGTCGAAGTCCATGCTGGTCCAGGTCGACGGCGAACTGCCGCCGGGCGTCACCGCCAAGGACATCGTGCTGGCCGTGATCGGCAAGATCGGCACCGCCGGCGGCACCGGCTACGCCATCGAATTCGCCGGCTCGACCATCCGCTCGCTGTCGATGGAAGGCCGCATGACGGTCTGTAACATGGCGATCGAAGCGGGCGCCCGCGCCGGCATGATCGCCGTGGACGACACCACCATCGAGTACGTGAAAGGCCGCCCGTTCTCGCCCAAGGGCGAGCAGTGGGAGCAGGCCGTGGCCTACTGGCGCACCCTGCACTCCGACGAGGGCGCGAAGTTCGACACCGTGGTCACCCTGAATGCCGCGGACGTGCGCCCGCAAGTCACCTGGGGCACCTCGCCCGAGATGGTCACCTCGATCGACGGCTGCGTGCCGGACCCGCGCGAGGAAGCCGACCCGGTGCGCCGCAACGCCATCGAGAAGGCGCTGGCCTACATGGACCTGCAGCCGAATACCCCGATCGGCGAGATCGCCATCGACAAGGTGTTCATCGGCTCCTGTACCAACTCGCGCATCGAAGACCTGCGCGAAGCCGCGGAAGTGGTCAAGGGCCGCCAGCGCGCTCCCAACGTCAAGCTGGCGATGGTGGTGCCGGGTTCGGGCCTGGTCAAGGAGCAGGCCGAGCGCGAAGGCCTGGACAAGGTCTTCAAGGAAGCCGGCTTCGAATGGCGCGAGCCGGGCTGCTCGATGTGCCTGGCGATGAACGCCGACCGCCTGGAACCGGGCGAGCGCTGCGCATC
Source organism: Massilia sp. AB1 (assembly GCF_018119385.1). Taxonomy (NCBI): domain Bacteria; kingdom Pseudomonadati; phylum Pseudomonadota; class Betaproteobacteria; order Burkholderiales; family Oxalobacteraceae; genus Massilia; species Massilia sp. AB1. Next base: position 57,665 of record NZ_JAGKSG010000004.1, read on the forward strand.
GACCTCGAACCGCAACTTCGAGGGCCGCCAGGGGCAGGGCGGCCGCACCCACCTGGTCTCGCCGGCGATGGCGGCTGCCGCAGGAATCGCGGGCCACTTTGTCGACGCGCGCGCACTGTGATACCGCATTGGTAAAATTGGGCGTTTTTAACTCTGGTTTTACACCGAACTATCATGAAAAAAGTATTCGCTCTCTCGCTCATCGCCGTCCTGCTGGCAGGCTGCAACACCATTTCCGGCATTGGCCGTGACGTGCAGCGCGCCGGCCAGATCGTGACCGGCGCCGGCGGTAAGTAAAGAAAAAAACAACCCGCCGCGCACGCGGCGTCCGATGGACAGAAGGCAAGCAGATGGACAAATTCACCGTACACGAAGGGCTGGTCGCTCCGCTCGACCGCGCCAACGTCGATACCGACGCGATCATTCCGAAGCAGTTCCTGAAATCGATCCGGCGCACCGGCTTCGGGCCAAATTTGTTCGACGAGTGGCGCTACCTGGACCACGGCGAGCCGGGCCAGGACTGCGGCACCCGTCCGGTGAATCCCGAGTTCGTGCTGAACCAGGCGCGCTACCAGGGCGCCTCCATCCTGCTGACCCGCAAGAACTTCGGCTGCGGCTCCTCGCGCGAGCATGCGCCCTGGGCGCTGCAGCAGTTCGGCTTCCGCGCCATCGTGGCGCCGAGCTTCGCCGACATCTTCTTCAACAACTGCTACAAGAGCGGCCTGCTGCCCGTGGTGCTGAGCGAAGAAGACGTCGACACCCTGTTCAAGGCGGTGGAAAGCGCGGAGGGTTTCACTCTTACTGTCGACCTGGAAAACCAGCGTATTTCGAGCGCGGACGGCAGCCTGTCCTATGGCTTCGCCATCGACGAGTTCCGCAAGTACTGCCTGCTGAACGGCCTGGACGACATCGGCCTGACCTTGCGCCACGCGGATGAGATCCGCGCCTTCGAACAGCGCCATCTCGCGGCCCAGCCGTGGCTGGCCAACACCATCTGACAAGTCGAAAGAATACTGGATGAAGATTGCGATCCTGCCGGGCGACGGCATCGGCCCCGAGATCACCGCACAGGCGGTGAAAGTCCTGAGCGCCCTGGGCGAGCCCTTCGAGATGGAAAGCGCGGAAGTCGGCGGCGCCGGCTATGCCGCGCACGGCCACCCGCTGCCGGAAGCCACCCTCAAGCTGGCCAAGGAAGCCGATGCGGTGCTGTTCGGCGCCGTGGGCGATTACAAGTACGACAAGCTGGAACGCGCCCTGCGCCCCGAGCAGGCGATCCTCGGCCTGCGCAAGGAGCTGGGCCTGTTCGCCAACCTGCGTCCCGCGATCCTGTATCCGGAACTCGCCGGCGCCTCGACGCTCAAACCCGAGGTCGTGTCCGGCCTGGACATCCTGATCATCCGTGAACTCACCGGCGACATCTACTTCGGCAAGCCGCGCGGCGTGCGCGAATGCCCGGACGGTCCTTTCCAGGGCCAGCGCGAAGGCTTCGACACCATGCGCTACGCCGAAGGCGAGATCCGCCGCATCGCCCACGTGGCCTTCCAGGCAGCGCGCAAGCGCGGCAGCCGCCTGACCAGCGTGGACAAGGCCAACGTGCTGGAGACCTTCCAGTTCTGGCGCGACATCGTCACCGACGTGCACCAGGATTACCAGGACGTCGAGCTCGAGCACATGTACGTCGACAACGCCGCGATGCAGCTGGTTCGGGCCCCTAAAAAGTTCGATGTCATCGTTACTGGTAATATGTTCGGCGATATCCTCTCTGACGCCGCCGCCATGCTGACCGGTTCGATCGGCATGCTGCCCTCGGCTTCGCTGGACGCCGACAACAAGGGCCTGTACGAGCCTTCGCACGGTTCGGCGCCCGACATCGCGGGCCAGGGCGTGGCCAATCCGCTGGCGACCATCCTGTCCGCCGCGATGATGCTGCGCTACTCGCTGGGCCGCCTGGACCAGGCCGAGCGCATCGAGGACGCGGTCAAGCGCGTGCTGGCCCAGGGCCTGCGCACGCCGGATATCTACGAACCAGGGTCGACCAAGGTCGGCACCGAAGAAATGGGCAATGCGGTCGTCGCGGCGCTCGCATAACGATTCAATCTAAGGGAAACATCATGAAACTAGTAGGTCTGGTTGGTTGGCGCGGCATGGTCGGCTCGGTCCTCATGCAGCGCATGCAGGAAGAGGGCGATTTCGACCACATCGAGCCGGTGTTCTTCACCACCTCGAACCCGGGCGGCGCCGCTCCGGCCATGGCGAAAAACGAAACCACCCTGAAAAGCGCCACCGACATTACCGAACTGTCGAAGTGCGAGATCATCATCTCCTGCCAGGGCGGCGACTACACCACCGAAGTCTTCCCGAAGCTGCGCGCAGCCGGCTGGAACGGCTACTGGATCGACGCGGCATCGACCCTGCGCATGAACGACGACGCCGTCATCGTGCTGGACCCGGTCAACAAGGACGTGATCAAGAACGCATTGACCCGCGGCGTGAAGAACTTCGTCGGCGGTAACTGCACCGTGTCGTGCATGCTGATGGGCCTGGGCGGCCTGTTCGAAAAAGGCCTGGTCGAGTGGATGACGTCCATGACCTACCAGGCGGCATCGGGCGGCGGCGCCCAGCACATGCGCGAACTGCTGACCCAGTTCGGCACCATCAACGCGGCCGTCAAGCCGCTGCTGGACAACCCGGCCTCGGCCATCCTCGAGATCGACCGCGGCGTGCTGGCCACCCAGCACGGCATGTCGGCCGAAGAAACGAAGCAGTTCGGCGTGCCGCTGGCCGGCAACCTGATCCCGTGGATCGACAAGGACCTGGGCAACGGCCAGTCGAAGGAAGAGTGGAAGGCCGGCGCCGAGACCAACAAGATCCTGGGCCTGGGCGAATCCTTCGGTTCCAAGGCGATTCCTGTGGACGGCCTGTGCGTGCGCATCGGCGCGATGCGCTGCCACTCGCAGGCGCTGACCATCAAGCTGGCCAAGGACGTGCCGCTGGACGAGATCAACGACATCATCGCCTCGCACAACCAGTGGGTGAAGGTGGTGCCGAATACCCGCGAAGCCTCGATGCGCGACCTGTCGCCGGCAGCGGTGACCGGCAGCCTGACCATCCCGGTCGGCCGCCTGCGCAAGATGTCGATGGGCGGCGACTACCTGTCGGCCTTCACCGTCGGCGACCAGCTGCTGTGGGGCGCCGCCGAGCCGCTGCGCCGCATGCTGCGCATCGTGCTGGACCGTTAACCGGCTTTGACACGAACCACCGCGAACGCCGGCTGTAGGGTGGACGGGTTTCCCGTCCACGCGTCCAGCCGGCGCGCGCGAGGACGAGACGCGTTTCGACGTGCGACCGTAGGTTGAACGCGTGGACGGCAAAGCCGTCCACCCTACGCGATATTGGCGGCATTGCCACACCTCCTGACAGTTTGACAAGCGTCGGTATTCAAACGCTATCAAACCCACCCCGCATCGGTCATTCTGGCCACAGATCCTTTATTACTGCGTCATCGATGTGCGCGGGAAGCTTGCATGCTCCAGAGCATGATGTTATGTTGAGACTCCCGGAAACCGCCTTTCCTCTGGTCAACTTTCTTTCGCTGCTTACTATGCAATCTACCCACCGTCCTCCGCTCATGGCGTTTGCGCTGAAATCGCTCACCGCAGCCGTGGCCAGTGCAGTGTTCCTGTCTTCCGCCGCCACCGCGGCCGGCCTGGGAAAACTGACGGTGCTGTCGGCGCTTGGCCAGCCGCTGCGCGCCGAAATCGAACTGACGACCAGTGCGGGCGAAGATCCGTCCAGCATGGCGGTCAAGCTGGCTTCGCCGGACGCCTTCCGCGCCGCGAACATCGAATTCAATCCAGCCCTGCTGTCGCTGCGCTTCAGCGTGGAGCAGCGCGGCGGCCGCCCGGTCATCCGCCTGTCCTCGACCCAGCCGCTGAACGAGCCTTTCGTCGACATGCTGCTCGAGCTGTCCTGGAATAACGGCCGCCTGGTGCGCGAATACACCTTCCTGCTCGACCCGGCCGAACTGCGCGCCACCCAGCCGGCCCAGGTGGCCGCGGCGCCGGAAGCCCCGCGCAGCCAGGCTGCGCAGCCGCCGGCAGCTGCGGCGGCTGCTCCGGTTGCCCGCGCCCAGGAACCGGCGCGTCGCCCACCGCCCGCGCCTGTGGAACGCCAGGCCGCTGCGCCGGCGGGGGACGCCGCCGCCCCGAGCAGCTACCGCGTGCGTCCGGGCGACACCCTGGGCCGCATCGCGACCAGGATCAAGCCGGCCGACATCTCGCTCGACATGATGCTGGTGGCGCTGTACCGCGCCAATCCGGACGCCTTCATCGGCAACAACATGAACCGCCTGAAGTCGGGCCAGATCCTGTCGGTGCCGGACGCCGAGGCCATCCGCGGCACCGGCGAAGGCGAGGCGCGCGGCGTGGTCGTGGCCCATGCGGCCGACTTCAACGCCTATCGCAACAAGCTCGCCGGCCAGGTGGAAACCGCGGCGCCGAGCCGCGCCCCGCAGGCCGGCCAGAGCGCCGCCGGCAAGGTCACGGCCAAGGTCGAGGAACGCCCGACCGCCGCCAACGAATCGCAAGACCAGCTGCGCCTGTCGAAGGCCGTGCCGGGCGCCAAGAGCGGCCCGCAGGGCGCGACCGCCAGCGTCGAAGACACCATCGCGAAACAGAAGGAACTGGCCCAGGCCGAGGCCCGCGTCAAGGAGCTCGAGAAGAACGTGGGCGAGCTCGAAGACCTGATGACGGTGAAGAGCCGTCCGGGCAGCGAAGCCCAGAGCGCGGCTGCCGGCGCCGCCACCGGCGCTGCGGCTGCCGGCAAGACGGCGGAAGCGGCCAGGAAGCCTGCGGCCAAGCCGAAGAAGAAGCCGGTCAAGGAAGAGCCGAGCCTGGCCGACACGCTGATGGACAACATCACCTACATCGCCGCCGGCGCCGCCGTGCTGCTGCTGGCGGGCCTCGGCCTGTCGCAGCGCCGCAAGCGCAAGCCCGCGCCCGAGAAGACCGTGATCACCGAGCCGAAGGTGGTGGGCGTGCCGACCCAGGCCGCGCACTCGCTGTTCGCCGAGACCGGCGGCCAGAGCGTCGACACCAACAACAGCGTGTTCAACTCCAGCTTTGCCCCGTCGGCCAGCCAGCTCGACACCAACGAGGTCGACCCGGTGGCGGAAGCGGACGTCTACATCGCCTACGGCCGCGATGCCCAGGCCGAGGAGATCCTGAAGGAAGCCCTGCGCGTGCATCCGGAACGCCATCCGGTGCGCCTGAAGCTGCTCGAGATCTACGCCGCCCGCAAGGACCTGCGCGCCTTCGAAACCCAGGCCAGCGAGCTGTATAGCCTGACCCGCGGCCAGGGCGACGAGTGGGCGCAAGCCGCCGCGCTGGGCCTGAGCATCGATCCGCTCAACCCGCTGTATGCGGGCGCCCCGGCTGTGGCGCCGGCGTCGGCGCCGTCGCCGCAGGAACGCACCCAGCAGTCGCTGCTGTCGCAGCAGCTCGAAGACGCCTTCCGTGGCGGCGCTCCGGCGGCAGCCGCGCTGGGCGCGGGCGCAGTGGCCGGCGCCGCCCTGGCACAGGACGACGCCGACCGCACCGCGGTGCCGGCCGATGCCGAGCCGCGCACCGACGACAATGCCCTCGACTTCGACCTCGGCGGCCTGAGCTTCGAGCCGGTGAGCAGCGGCGATGCGGTCGCCGCCCCTGTCGCGGAGCAGAAGACGGACCTGGACGCCACTGCGGTGCCGGAATTCGAGTTCACCCTGGATCCGATCGAGCCGGCCGCCGGCGCCCAGCCTGCCGCAACTGCGGCCGCAAGCACCACCGCTGCGGCCGACGAGCCCTTCGACCTGTCCTTCGACATGAACTTCGACCAGCCGGCGACGGCGCAGCCCGCACCAGCGGAAGCGCTGGCCGACGACGAGGACTTCACGCTCGACCTGAGCCCGCATGCCGCCCAGCCGCTGGCCGTGGACCACATGGTCGACATGCAGGGCCTGGCCAAGGAATTCGACGGCCTGCCGCCGCTGCCGGCCATGCCGCAGGAGACCGTGGCTGCTGCGAAGACGGACGAGATGAACGATCCGCTGTTCGACCTGGACAGCATGGACTTCGGTGCACCGAGCGCACCGGCCCTCGGGGAAGTGCCGGCCGTGCGTCCGGCGGCCGCCGAAGCGCCGGCTGCATCGGAAGATCCGCTGTTCGATCTGGACGCGATGGATTTCGGCCTCCCGGAAACGCCAGCTGGATCGGTGGCGTCGCCGGCGCCGGCTGCAGCCGAGTTCACGCTGGACGACGATCCCTTCGCGCTGCCTGAGGTGCCGGCCGCCGCGCCTGCGCAAGCCGCGACTCCGTCGCCGGGCGTGCCGCTGGAGCCGGCCTTCGACCTGGCCGACTTCGACCTGGATCTGCCCCAGCCGGCCAGCGCCGCGCCGGTCGCAGAGCAGCAGTTCGCAGTGGAAGATCGTGCCGCCGTGGCCGACGTCACCGAGGTGAACACCGCGGCCGAGATGTCGCCGGAGCACATGGAGATGGAAACCAAGCTGGACCTCGCCATCGCCTACCAGGAGATCGGCGACAAGGAAGGCGCACGTGAATTGCTGGACGAAGTCATCAAGGGTGGCAGCAGCGAACAGGTGAGCAAGGCCAGCGCGATGCGCGAGCTGCTCGCGTGAGGCGGATCGCACTCGGAGTCCAGTACGTCGGCACGGGCTGGAACGGCTACCAGAAGCAGCCCGCGCGCAACACGGTCCAGGACCAGCTCGAGATCGCCCTCGAGAAGTTCGCGACCGTCCCGCTGCACACCACCTGCGCCGGCCGCACCGACGCAGGCGTGCATGCGATCGAGCAGGTGGTCCATTTCGACACGGAGCTCGACCGCCCGTCCCAGTCCTGGGTGCGCGGCGTGAACGCCTTCCTGCCCGACACCATCGTGGTGCGCTGGGCGCACGAGGTGCCGGCGGATGTGGAAGGCAACGAATTCCACGCGCGCTTCTCGGCGCGCTCGCGCACCTACCACTATGTGCTGTACAACCACGCCAACCCGTCCGCGCTGCTGGCCGACAGGGCGGGTTGGGTGTTCCGTCCGCTGGACGTGGAGCGCATGCGCGAAGCGGGCCAGTACCTGATCGGCACCCATGATTTCTCGGCCTTCCGCGCCTCCGGCTGCCAGGCCAATACGCCGGTCAAGGACATGCACGAAGTCAGCATCAGGCGCCATGGCGACATCATCGTGTTCACCGTGCGCGCCAGCGCCTTCCTGCACCACATGGTGCGCAACATCGTCGGCTCGCTCATCTATGTGGGCACGGGGCGCAACGAGCCTTCCTGGATGAAGGAGGTGCTGGAGAGCCGCTCGCGCGACGTCGCCGCGCCCACCTTCATGCCGGACGGCCTGTATTTCGCCAGGATCGAGTACGATCCCAAGTGGGGGCTTCCCCAGGAAGATGCTCCGCCCCTCCCTTGGTTGTAAGGATGATAATGCAGCGTACCCGTATCAAGATCTGCGGCATCACCCGCGAGCAGGACTTGCGCGCGGCGGTCGATGCCGGCGCCGACGCCCTCGGCTTCGTGTTCTATGCCAAGAGCCCGCGCTACGTCTCGCCCGGGCGCGCGGGTGAGCTGTGCGCGGGGCTGCCGCCGTTCGTCAGCGCGGTGGCGCTGTTCGTCAACCCGGACGTGGAGGAAGTCCGCGCCGTGGCCGAGGCGATGCCGCTGGCCCTGATCCAGTTCCATGGCGACGAAACGGCAGAGCAGTGCGCGGAGATCGCGGCGGCGGTGCGGCGCCCGTATGTGCGGGCTTTTCGCGTCAAACCGGACACGGAGCCTGCGGCTTTGCTAGAATGGGAAGCTGCAAACCGCGCTGCCAGTCCCTGGTTCTCGGGCGTCCTGCTCGACACCTACGTGGATGCCTACGGCGGCGCAGGAAAGGTTTTTGATTGGTCTCTTATTCCAAAAGAGCTCGCGCCTCGGGTCGTTTTGAGTGGTGGCTTGAGCGTACACAACGCGACTGACGCGGTGGTACGCGTTCGTCCCTTCGCCGTCGACGTCAGCAGTGGCGTCGAGGAAGGCAAGGGAATCAAGGACGCCCGCAAGATCGCCGGCTTCATTGCCGCGGTGCGGGCTGCCGATGCCACCCCTTCAAGTGAGTCCGACCATGAAAGAAGTTCCTAGCAGCGCCGCCGCCGCATTGTTCAAGACCCCCGATTACCCCCTGCCGGATGCCGCCGGCCACTTCGGTCCCTACGGCGGCAGCTTCGTCGCCGAGACCCTGTCGCACGCGCTGGCCGAGCTGAACGAGGCCTATGCCCGTTACTCGGCCGATCCCGAGTTCCTCGAAGAATTCCGCTACGAGCTGGCCCACTTCGTCGGCCGTCCCTCGCCCGTCTACCACGCCCGCCGCTGGTCCGAGCTCGCCGGCGGCGCGCAGGTCTACTTCAAGCGCGAAGACCTGAACCACACCGGCGCGCACAAGATCAACAACGTGATCGGCCAGGCCCTGCTGGCGCGCCGCATGGGCAAGCAGCGCATCATCGCCGAAACCGGCGCCGGCCAGCACGGCGTCGCCACCGCCACCATCTGCGCGCGCTTCGGCCTGGAGTGCGTGGTCTACATGGGCGCGGAAGACGTCAAGCGCCAGGCGCAGAACGTCTACCGCATGAAGCTGCTGGGCGCGACCGTGGTGCCGGTGGAATCGGGTTCCAAGACCCTCAAGGATGCGCTCAACGAAGCGATGCGCGACTGGGTCACCAACATCGAAAACACCTTCTACATCATCGGCACCGTGGCCGGCCCGCACCCATATCCGATGATGGTGCGCGACTTCCAGTCGGTGATCGGCGAGGAATGCCGCGTGCAGATGCCGGAACTGGCGGGACGCCAGCCGGACTACGTGGTCGCCTGCATCGGCGGTGGTTCGAACGCGATGGGCATTTTCTATCCCTACATCGGCGAGCCGGGCGTGCAGCTGGTCGGCGTCGAGGCGGCGGGAGAGGGCCTGGATTCGGGCAAGCACGCGGCCTCGCTGACGGCGGGCCTGCCGGGCGTTTTGCACGGCAACCGCACCTACCTGCTGCAGGACGAGAATGGCCAGATCATCGAGACCCACTCGGTGTCGGCGGGCCTGGACTATCCGGGCGTGGGGCCGGAACACGCGTGGCTGAAGGATTCGGCGCGTGCGCAGTATGTGTCGATCACGGACGAGGAAGCGCTGGCCGCCTTCCACGACTGCTGCCGTATCGAAGGCATCATTCCGGCGCTGGAGTCCTCGCACGCGATCGCCTACGGCGTCAAGCTGGCGGCGACCCTGCCGAAGGACAAGATCATCCTGGTCAACCTGTCGGGCCGCGGCGACAAGGACATGCATACGGTGGCGGCGCGAATGGGGATGGACTTCAGCTAAGTTTCAGCTAATCGGCTGATTGCTCCTCCATTCCCGTTCACCTTATCGACCATAGAAAGCACAGCATGTCCCGTATCGAACAGACTTTCAACGCGCTCAATGCGCAGAACAAGACCGGCCTCGTCACCTTCATCACCGCGGGCGACCCGGGCCCCGAACTGACCGTGCCGCTGATGCACGCCCTGGTGGAGGGCGGCGCCGACGTCCTGGAACTGGGCGTCCCGTTTTCCGACCCGATGGCCGAGGGCCCGGTGATCCAGCGTGCCTGCGAGCGTGCGCTCAAGTTCAACATCGGCCTGAAGGACGTCTTCGGCTTCGTGCGCGAGTTCCGCAAGAACGACCAGACGACGCCGGTGGTCCTGATGGGCTACGCCAACCCGATCGAGCGCATCGGCCCCGACAACTTCATCCGCTCTGCCAAGGAAGCCGGCGCGGACGGCGCCATCGTGGTGGATTATCCGCCGGAAGAGTGCGCGGAATTCGCCGATGCCATGCGCGAGAACGGCCTGGACCTCATCTTCCTGCTGGCCCCGACCTCGACTGTGGAACGCGTGAAGCAGGTGGCCCGCTACGGCAGCGGCTTCAGCTACTACGTCTCGCTGAAGGGCGTGACGGGCGCCGGCAGCATCGACACCGCCGACGTTGCGCGCCGCGTCGGCGCGATCCGCGAACATGTGAAGCTCCCGATCGGCGTCGGTTTCGGCATCCGCGACGCCGCGACGGCGAAGGCGGTGGCGGAAGTGGCGGATGCGGTGGTGATCGGCAGCCGCATCATCCAGGAGCTGGAAAACACGCCGAAGGAAAATGCTGTCGAAGCCGTCCGCGCATTCACCTCCGGCATCCGCGTCGCCCTCGACGGCAAGTAACGTCCCACGGGCAATAGCTTTCTAATTAGGGTCAGAGTCGAATTGTTGGGAAATTCCCCAAAGTTGTCATTCAATTCGACTCTGACCCTAATTTATTGCTGAAGAAACAACTTCTTGGCACAGGGTCATAGTCGAATTATTGGGTAATTGCCCTATGGTGAGGATTCACTCTGGCTGGAGGCTTCAAACCGGCCAAAGCTTTTGCTTTGGCGCATTGAAATTCTTGTCGCACGCTCATATCGAGCGAGGTTTCCCACGATAAATTGTGCTTCCTTATGAACCAGATAGGAGTGGTTATGAAGAAGCGCATCAGCCATGTGGCCGTGTCTCAATGTGGAAAGATGATGGCGGCAATCTATTTCGTCATATCGCTGCCTTTTGTCGCGATCCTGCTTATCCCTACCTTAATGGGCATCCAAGTGATGCCCCTAGCTGCGCTCGTCTTGTTCCCATTCATGTACGCACTGATCACCTACCTGATGGGAGCGCTGACCGCATGGATTTACAACTTGGTAGCGGCACGCATGGGCGGCTTCGAATTCACGACCGCTGAAGTCGCTAGCTGAAATTAGATTGGGGTCAGAGTCGAATTGCCGGGCAATTCCCGAAAGTTGTCAAACAATTCGACTCCGACCCCAATTTATTAAAAAAGAAACAACTTTTAAGCAATGAGGGTCAGAGTCGAATTGCTGGGAAATTCCTCAAAGTTGTCAAACAATTCGACTCTGACCCTCTTGGTAGGGGGGGGAGCGGGATTGTTGGAATGATAATTGTCGGCTTGCTACGATTCGACAAGCGGGGCCTGAGCGGCTACACTACCGCCACCTGAAAGATTTGCCGCAAAGGAGATAAGATGAGTTGGTTGGAAAAACTGCTGCCCCCTCGGATCCAGCGCTCCGATGCCGCCAAGAGCAAGACCATGCCCGAAGGGCTGTGGGTCAAGTGCCCATCGTGCGAGTCGGTCCTCTATCGCGCGGACCTCGAGTCCAACCTGCACGTCTGCCCGAAGTGCGACCACCACATGCGCATCCGCGCCCGCGAGCGCCTCGATGCACTGCTCGACGAAGGCGGCCGCTATGAGATCGGCCAGGAAGCCCTGCCGGTCGATACCCTCAAATTCAAAGACAGCAAGAAGTACCCGGACCGCCTCAAGCAAGCCATGGACGCCACCGGCGAAACCGATGCGCTGATCGTGCAGGGCGGCTCGATCATGAGCCTGCCGGTCGTCGTGGCCTGCTTCGAATTCGAATTCATGGGCGGCTCCATGGGCTCCGTCGTCGGCGAACGCTTCGCCCGCGGCGCCCAGGTGGCGCTGGAGCAGAAGGTCCCCTTCATCTGCATCACCGCCACCGGCGGCGCCCGCATGCAGGAAGGCCTGCTGTCGCTGATGCAGATGGCCAAGACCACCGCCATGCTGACCAAGCTGTCGGAAAAGAAGCTGCCTTTCATTAGCGTGCTGACCGACCCGACCATGGGCGGCGTCTCCGCTTCCTTCGCCTTCATGGGCGACGTCGTGATCGCCGAACCGAAAGCCCTGATCGGCTTCGCCGGCCCGCGCGTGATCGAGAACACCGTGCGCGAGAAACTGCCGGAAGGCTTCCAGCGCGCCGAGTTCCTGGTCCAGAAGGGTGCCGTCGACATGATCGTCGACCGCCGCAAGATGCGCGAAGAAATCGCACGCCTGCTGGCACTGCTGCAGAACCAGGCCGCCGAAGTCCTGGCCTGATCCAATCCCCGGTGCGGCGCGCCAGGAGCGTGCCGCACTGTGCGCATCGCGTACCTTCCAGACGTACACATGTCCACTCTCCCGACCACTTTGCCCGACTGGCTGGCGCTGCTCGAGTCGCGCCATGCCGAAACCCACATCGACATGGGCCTCGACCGTGTCCGCACCGTCAAGGAGCGCATGCAGCTGGCCTTTTCCTGCCCCGTGATCATGGTGGCCGGCACCAACGGCAAGGGCTCGACCTGCGCAATGCTGGAAGCCATGCTGCTGCAGTCGGGCTACCGCGTCGGCCTGTACATCAAGCCGCACTTCCTCGACTTTAACGAGCGCGCCCGCATCAACGGCGAGATGGCGTCGAACGAAGCCCTGGTCGAGGCCTTCAACGCGGTCGAAGCCGTGCGCGGCGAGGTCTCGCTGACCTATTTCGAATTCACGACCCTGGCCATCATGCACCTGCTCTCGAAAGCGGGCGTGGACGTGGCCATCCTCGAAGTCGGTCTGGGCGGACGCCTGGACGCCGTCAACGTGGTCGACGCCGACGTGGCCATCGTCACCAGCATCGACATCGACCACACGGCCTACCTGGGCGACACCCGCGAGGAAATCGGGTTCGAAAAAGCCGGCATCTTCCGCCCCGGCAAAGTGGCGATCTGCAGCGACCCGGTCCCCCCGAGCACCCTGATCAAGCATGCCGAGGACATTGGCGCGGACCTCTGGCTGCTGGGCCGCGATTTCAACTACCAGGGCGACCAGCAGCAGTGGAGCTACGGCGGCCGCAGCCAGCGCCGCAATTCGCTGGCCTATCCGGCCCTGCGCGGCGCCAACCAGCTGCTCAACGCCTCGGCTGCATTGGCCGCGCTCGAAGTCCTGCGCATGCAGCTGCCCTGCGGCGCCCAGGAAGTGCGCGCCGGCCTGGCGATGGTCGAACTGCCGGGACGCTTCCAGGTGCTGCCGGGCCGCCCCACCCAGGTGCTGGATGTGGCCCACAACCCGCATGCCGCGGCGACCCTGGCCCAGAACCTCGGCAACATGGGCTTCCACCGCTACACCTATGCCGTGTTCGGCATCATGGAAGACAAGGACATCGACGCCGTGATCGCGCCGATGGCCGGCCTGGTCGATCACTGGTGCGTGGCCGACCTCGATTCGCCGCGCTCGGCCAAGGCCGCGGAACTGGCGCAAAAGCTGGCCGCCTTGAAGCCCGCGGGCGCGAAAGAGGGCGATTTTTCGGTTACCGCCTTCGCCAATCCAGGCGATGCCTATGCGAATGCCCTCGGCCGCGCAGAGGAGAATGATAGAATTGTGGTCTTTGGCTCGTTCTACACCGTTGCAGGCGTGATGGCGGCCCGCAAAAACTCTCTTCACTGATCGACTGAAAACGCATGGGCTTGTTCTCGTTCGGCAATAAAAACAAGCAAGAAACTGTCCGGGACAGCGGGCATTTCGTCAAGGATGACGATGCCGCATTCAGCGAGCGCGCCCGCTCCAAGCGCGCGACGCACGCAGGGGAGAGCGCACGGCGCGGCCGTGGCGCCGACCCGGTGCTTCCCGAAAAGAAACGCGCGCGCCGCCGCCTGGTCGGCGCCATCGCCCTGGCCCTGGCGGCCGCCGTCGGCCTGCCGATGCTGCTCGATTCCGAGCCCAAGCCGCTGGCCGACGACATCGCCATCCACATCCCCTCCAAGGAAAAGGCCGCGCCGCTGCCGGTGCCGTCGCAGCCTGCGGCAGAACCCGCCGATGAACCCGTCTCGGCGGAGGACAGCGTAGACAGCGGCGAAGAAATCGTCGACGCCCCGCCCGCAGCATCCAAGGCCGCGCCGCCGGCCGCCGAACCGCCGCCGGTCCGCACTGTCGAGACCTCCAAGCCGGAGGCCGCCAAGCCCGAGCCCAAGCATGAGGCCGCCAAGCCCGAGCCGGCGCGCAAACCCGAGCCGCAAAAGCACGAGCCCGAGAAGAAGCCCGCCAAGCCCGCCGAGCCCAAGGCCGCGGAAAAGGCGGAGAAGCCGCGCGCCGACGACAGCGCCCGCGCCATCGCCATCCTGGAAGGCAAGCCCGCCGAGAAGGCCGAGGGCCCGGCGCCGCGCTACGTGGTCCAGGCCGCCGCGTTGGCAAGCCAGGAAAAGGCCGCCGAACTGCAGAGCCGCCTGCGCGCGGCCGGGGTCTCGTCCTTCACCCAGAAGTCTGGCGACCTGGTCCGTGTGCGCGTGGGTCCGTTCAGCAAGGAAGAGGCGGAAAAAGTACGCGCCAAGCTGAGCGGCATGGGCTTATCCCCCACGATGCTGCCTTTGTAAGACGGGTTGAGCAGGCGTGACGATTTTCGATTATCTTGTCCTGTTCGTACTGGTCTCGTCCGTCGTCATCAGCACCCTGCGCGGGCTGGTGAAGGAAATCCTGTCGCTGCTGGGCTGGATCGTGGCCTTCGTGGTGGCCAACGCCTACGGCGCCAAGCTGGCGCCCATGCTGCCCGACCTGCTGCCGGGCGAGACGGCGCGCCTGATCCTGGCCTTCATCGTGCTGTTCCTGGGCGTAAGAATTTTGATGGGCCTGCTGTCCCTGGCGATCGGCGCCCTGGTGGAAGCCAGCGGCCTGGGCCTCGCCGACCGCGGCCTCGGAGGATTGTTCGGTCTGGCGCGCGGCATTGTAATCGTGCTTGCCGCCGTCATATTGTGTGGGATGACATCCATTCCACAACAGGCTTTCTGGCGGGATGCGCTGCTGTCGCCCATGGCGGAAACCGGCGTGCGCACCGTCAAGCCTTTCCTGCCCGCTGCGCTGGCGCAGCACGTCAGATACTGAACCAAGTTTTGAACCTTTTAGCAATCAAGCAGTCCAGTTTTTAGGAGCGCACCATGTGTGGCATCGTCGGCGTCGTCTCGCACTCTCCCGTCAACCAGCTTCTGTATGACGCATTGCTGCTGCTGCAGCACCGCGGCCAGGATGCGGCGGGGATCGCGACCAATCACAGCAGCATGTTCTCGATGTTCAAGGCCAACGGCCTGGTACGCGACGTGTTCCGTACCCGGAACATGCGTTCGCTGCAAGGCAACACCGGTATCGGCCACTGCCGTTATCCGACCGCGGGCTCGTCGAGCGAGGAAGAAGCGCAGCCGTTCTACGTGAACGCGCCCTTCGGCATCACCCTCGCGCACAACGGCAACCTGACCAACCAGGCCCAGCTCAAGGACGAGCTGTTCCGCAACGACCGCCGCCACATCAACACCGATTCCGATTCGGAAGTGCTGCTCAATGTGCTGGCCCACGAAGTCCAGGAAGCGGCCGACGGCTACACCCTGAACCCGGACGCCGTGTTCAAGGCCGTCGCCGCCGTGCACCGCCGCGTGAAGGGCGCCTACGCCGTCGTGGCGCAGATCGCCGGCCACGGCATGCTGGCCTTCCGCGACCCCTTCGGCATCCGTCCGCTGTGCCTGGGCGTGAACGAGACCGAGCAGGGCAATGAATACCTGGTGGCCAGCGAATCCGTGGCCCTGGAAGGCCTGGGCTTCCGCTTCGTGCGCGACATCGCGCCGGGCGAAGCGGTCTTCATCGACAACGACGGCAACCTGCACGAGCGCCAGTGCGCCGAGAACACCTCGCTGAACCCCTGCGCCTTCGAATTCGTCTACCTGGCCCGTCCGGACTCCGTCATCGACGGCGCCTCGGTCTACGCCACCCGCCTGCGCATGGGTGAATACCTGGCCGACAAGGTCCGCCAGGAAATCCCGGTCGACGAGATCGACGTCGTGATGCCGATCCCGGATTCCTCGCGCCCGGCCGCGATCCAGCTGGCCCTCAAGCTCGGCGTGGAATACCGCGAAGGCTTCATCAAGAACCGCTATATCGGCCGCACTTTCATCATGCCGGGCCAGGGCATGCGCAAGAAGTCGGTGCGCCAGAAGCTCAACGCGATCAGCGCCGAGTTCAAGGACAAGAACGTGCTGCTGGTCGACGACTCGATCGTGCGCGGCACCACCAGCCGCGAAATCGTGCAGATGGCGCGCGAAGCGGGCGCCCGCAAGGTCTTCTTCGCCTCGGCCGCGCCGCCGGTGCTGTACCCGAACGTGTACGGCATCGACATGCCGACCCGCGACGAGCTGATCGCCCACGGCCGCACCGTCGAGGAAGTCTGCAAGGAGATCACCGCCGACCGCGTGGTCTACCAGGACGTGGATGCGCTCAAGCGCGCCATCTCGGACGTGAATCCGGCGCTGAAGAACTTCGAGGCCTCCTGCTTCGACGGCGTCTACGTGACCGGCGACGTGACCCCGGAATATCTCGACAACCTGGAATCGGCGCGCCACAAGCCGAGCAAGAACACCATCGAGGACCCGGTGCGCACCCAGCTCAACCTGAACCCGCCCGTCGCCGCCGAGTAAAGCCGTATGAGCGAGACCAAACAGTACGGCTTCACCACCACGATCCTGCACAACGATCGCCGCAAGGCGATCGAGCAGGGCTCGCTGCACAAGCCGGTGCACACCTCGGTGGCCTTCGGCTATGGCGACGCGCGCCAGCTGGCCAGCGTCTTCCAGGGCAAGGAGCCGGGCTTCCGCTATGGCCGCCAGGGCAACCCGACCGTGGGCGCCCTCGAGGACAAGATCACCAAGATGGAAGACGGCGTCGCCTCGCTGTGCTTCGCCACCGGCATGGGCGCCATCGGCGCGCTGTTCCAGGCGCTGCTCAAGGCGGGCGACCACATCGTCTCCTCGTCCTTCCTGTTCGGGAACACCAACAGCCTGTGGCAGACCGTGGCGGGGCAGGGCGTCGACGTGGCCTTCGTGGACGCAACCGACGCGGCCAAGGTGGAAGCGGCGCTCAAGCCGGACACCCGCCTGGTGTTCGTCGAGACCATCGCCAACCCGCGCACCCAGGTGGCGGACCTGGCGCGCATCGGCCAGCTGTGCCGCGAGCGCGGCATCCTCTACGTGGTCGACAACACCATGACCACGCCCTACCTGTTCCGTCCGAAGGCGGTCGGCGCGGGCCTGGTGGTGAATTCGCTGACCAAGTCGATCGGCGGCCACGGCATTGCACTCGGCGGCGCCCTGACCGACACCGGCCTGTTCGACTGGAGCGCCTACCCGAACATCGCCCAGAACTTCCGCAAGCAGCCGTCCCAGAACCAGGGCATGGCCCAGCTGCGCGCCAAGGCGCTGCGCGACTTCGGCGCCGCCCTCGGTCCGGAAGCGGCCCACCACATCGCCGTGGGTGCGGAAACCCTGGCCTTGCGCATGGAGCGCACCAGCGCCAACGCGCTGGCGCTGGCGACGATGCTCGAAGCCGACGAGCGCGTGTCGGCGGTCCACTACCCGGGCCTGGCCTCGCATCCGCAGAACGGCATCGTCAAGGAACTGTTCCGCTCGGGCGGCTCGCTGCTGTCCTTCGAACTGAAGGAGGGCATCGATTGCTTCGACTACCTGAACCGCCTGAAGCTGGCGATTCCTGCGAGTAATTTGGGCGATACCCGCACCCTGGTGATTCCGGTCGCGCACACCATCTTCTTCGAGATGGGCGCCGAGCGCCGCGCCAGCATGGGCATTGCCGAGTCCCTGATCCGGGTATCGGTCGGCATCGAGGACACCGACGACCTGCTGGCGGACTTCGCGGGTGCGCTCTCACTTTAGCCAGAGAGAAAGCCGAATTAGTTGCCCGTGTTGCCAACTAGGCTAGAATTGTTACACCACAACACGGGAGGGATCATGAAACGATTCGTAGGCGTCATGGTGTTAGGTGTCTCCGGACTGGCCATGGCAGGCGGCATGCAGTCCGCCGGCAATGCGCAGGACGCGGCGAAGCAGCGCGAGGCCCGCGCCGCCGACATCGCGTTCTGGACCAGTGGCTACAAGGGCGAAGACCTGGTCTCGGGCCGTTTCAGCTGCCCGGCGCCCAGCATCCCGGACATGTCGAAGACCAAGTCCCAGATCAAGTCGGTGTCCGACTCCTACCAGGCCTGGCAGCAGTGCTATAACGGTTTCGTCGCCAACCTGAACGAGACCTTGTCGCGCGGCAGCCGCATCCCCGCGGATGTCGCGGCCCTGCTGACCCCGCAGGAGGCGCAGCAGGCTGTCGCCCACGTCGACCGCGTGCACGAGGGCCTGATCGCCCAGGCCCAGCAGAATGCCTCGCAAGTCATGGCCAGGTACGACGCCTGGCAGGGCGCCACCGAACGTTACGTCAAATCCGACAGCACTGCGCGCAAGCTGGAATACGAGATGTCTGCGCGCCAGCAGCAGGAAAGCGAGGCGCAGCGCTATCCCCAGCCCGGATCCGGCATGGGCACCGCGCCTGCGCCGTCCCGGCGTTGAATGATCGGCTCCGTGGCGCGCCGGCGCCACGGCTGTTCGTGACCAAGCTCTTCCAAACGCTGTCGCCAGACAGCAAGCTTCCCACTGCCGGCAATCCGAAAGCGCACCCTGTCAATCTTGACAGGGTGGCGCGGGAATCGGTTGCTTGTATCACCAGCTAGGCTAGAATTGTTACACCACAATATGGGAGGAATCATGAAACGACTCGTTGGTGTCATGGTGTTAGGTGTATCCGGACTCGCCATGGCAGGCGGCATGCAGTCCGCGGGCAACGGCCAGGAAGCGGCGAAGCTGCGCGAGGCCCGCGCCGCCGACATCGCCTTCTGGACCAGCGGTTACAAGGGCGAAGACCTGGTGTCGGGCCGGTTCAGCTGCCCGGCCCCCAGCATCCCGGACATGTCGAAGACCAAGTCCCAGATCAAGTCTGTGTCCGATTCCTACCAGGCCTGGCAGCAGTGCTATAACGGCTTCGTTGCCAACCTGAACGAGACCATGTCGCGCGGCAGCCGCATTCCCGCCGATGTCGCCGCACTGCTGACCCCGCAGGAAGCGCAACAGGCCGCCGCCCACGTCGACCGCGTGCACGAGGGCCTGATCGCGCAAGCCCAGCAGAATGCTTCGCAAGTCATGGCCAAGTACGACGCCTGGCAGGGCGCCACGGAACGTTACGTCAAATCCGATAACACTGCGCGCAGGCTCGAATACGACATGGCGGCGCGCCGCCAGCAGGAAGGCGAAGCGCAGCGCTACCCGCAGCCGGGCGCACAGCCGGTGCCGTCGCCGGCGACCATGCCGGGACCGGGGCGCCGTTGAGGCTTGCATCACGCCTCTGGAGGATGCCAGGGGCGTGACCGTCGGCTTGCCGGCATGTTTGCACCACCACAGGGAGGAATGATGAAACGAATCATGGGCGTCTTGATGTTGGGTGTATCGGGCCTGGCGATGGCCGGCGGCCTGCAGTCCGCGGGCAATGCGCAGGAGGTGGCGAAACAGCGTGAAGCGCGCGCCGCCGACATCGCTTTCTGGACCGGCGGCTACAGGGGAGCAGACCTGGTGTCGGGGCGCTTCGACTGCCCGGCGCCGGCGATTCCCGAGCTGTCGAGGACCAAGGCGCAGATCAAGTCGGTTTCCGAATCCTTCCAGGCGTGGCAGCAATGCTATAACGGCTTTGTCGCCAAGCTCAACGAGACCGTGGCGCAAGGCAGCCGGATTCCGGCCGATGTCGCCGGCCTGCTGACTCTGGCGGAGGCGCAACAGGCCGCCGCGCACATCGAGCGTGTGCACGCGAGCCTGGCTGCGCAAGCCCAGCAGAACTCCGCGGAGGTGTCCGCCCGCTTCGAGGCCTGGCGCGACGCCACCGAGCAATTCGTGATGGCCGACCACCGCGCACGCATGATGGAGCGCGCCATCGCTTCGCGCCGCGCGCAGGAGCGGGAAGGGCAGCAATACCCGCGCACCCAGCCGACCATGGGTTCTTCCGAGGCGCCGCCGCCGACGCGCCCTTGAATGCCGGCCTTAAATGATTGTAAGGGCGGTTGAGGCTGAGGGAGTATTCGCGTTACCATGCAGCATTCCCTCACTCTCGACCGTCCCATGAAGCGTTTTCTCGTCGTAGCAAGTCTGCTGTTCTGCTCCGTGGCCCACGCCGATCCGCTGGCCGACGCCCACGCCCTGTTCGCCAAAAAAGCCTATCCCGAAGCCCTCCAGGCCTATACCAAGCTCGCCAATGCCGGCAATGTCGAAGCGCAGCAGGCGCTCGGCCAGATGTACTGGTATGGCGAAGCGGGGCAGGTGGACGAAGCCAAGGCCAGGGAATTGTTCAAGAAAGCGGCCGCGAAAGGCAACAAGATCGCCGCCGCCTCGCTGGACGTGATGGACCAGCGCGTCAAGCGCCGCACGGAGATCGATTACTGGATCAGGGAGTACGACGGCGCGGAACTCAAATCGGGCGAATTCCGCTGCCCGGCGCCGCGCATTCCGGCGATGTCGAAGCTGAATGACGAAATCGACCGCGTCAGCGGCGCGGTGGCGACCTGGCAGAACTGCTACAACAAGTTCGTCACGAACCTGAACGCATCCTCGCCGCTGTCGAAGAAGATCCCGGCGGATATCGCCAAGCTGATGAACAAGCAGGAGACCGATGCGGCGCACGCTCACCTGGAGCGGGTGCGCGAGAACCTGGCGGAGGAAGCGAAGGTGAGTTCCAAGCTGATCCTCGCGGACTTCGCGGCCTGGCGTGCGGCGACCGAGGCGTATGTGTCGGAGCACAACGCGATGATCAAGCAGAATAAATAAGGTGGGGAGCTGAAGGGGCCGGAGTTAAGTTTCCGGCTGCTCGGGGAAACTTGGTCCCGGCCCCCGCCGGGACCCAAGTTTGCAGGGCAGTGTTATCGCAGCCGACGCGATCAGTGCCAGCTACGCATCAAGCCAACCGCCAGGCCCTCGAGCGCGAACTCGTCGCCCGGCTCCACGCGAATCACCTTGAAATCCGGATTCTCCGGCAGCAGCTCGACGGTCTCGCCCGTCTTGCGGTAGCGCTTGACGGTGACTTCTTCACCGAGGCGGGCCACGACGATCTGGCCGTTCTTGGCGCTGTCGATCTTCTTGACCGCCAGGAAGTCGCCGTCGCAGATGCCCGCATCGCGCATCGACCACCCCTTGACCTTCAGCAGGAAGTCCGGCCGCGCCGAGAACATGGCGGCGTCGACGCTGTAGGTGGCTTCCACGTGTTCCTGGGCCAGGATGGGCGAACCGGCGGCCACGCGGCCGACCAGGGGCAGGGACATCATGAGCGCAGGCGGCGGCATGGGGATCTGTTCGGCGCTGGCGCCGACCAGGCGGATTCCGCGCGAAGTGCCCGGCGAAATCTCGATCGCGCCTTTGCGCGCCAGGGCCTGCAGGTGCTCCTCGGCGGCGTTGGCCGACTTGAAGCCCAGTTCCGCCGCGATTTCGGCGCGGGTCGGCGGGAACCCGGTGTTGTCGATCGCTTCCCTGATCAGGTTCAGGATCTGTTCTTGCCTTGCAGTGAGCTTGAGCATGTCGTGCGGCTGGATAGTTGTAGGACCAGACTGTATTTTTATACAGTATTTCGCAAGACGCAAGGGAAAACAGGAATATTTTTAGGGCGGGAGCGGCCGCGTTGGTTTTTTCCACGCGCACCGCTCCCGCGCGCCCGGCTGCCCTGGCCGCCGGGTACGAAGCCTCAGCTTACCACTCGCAGCCTTCTTCGGTGTAGTCGAAGTATGCGGTCTGCTGGCCGGTGGTGATCATGTAGCCGCGGCAAGTGAAGGTCTGCGAACCGACCTGGGTGGTCATGGCGGAGTCCGAATAATAAACCCGGGTCCAGGTGCTCGAGGGCCAGGCGTAGGCCGCTGCGGATACCGTGATCGCCAATACTGCAACGTACAGTTTCTTCAGTTTCATATTGTCTCCAGGTGTGTGCGACATGTCGTTTCTTAGGCTGAACTTGTGTTCAGCCAGGACATGCTAGCACCGCACATGAAACAAAAATGATGTGAGAATTCACATTCTTGCATATTATGCAGCAGCCATCTTTTCGCACGGGCGTGGGAAAAGCGAAGGCATCCGGGACCGACCGGTTGCCTGCGGCTTGTGCACGTGTTACCATAGCAGGCTTTCCCTTCCCACACTCGTCTTGACGCCGAGGTGGGCATTTGTTTAAACGTCCTCAAGGAGTGTTGCATGCGTCATTATGAAATCGTTTTTATCGTCCACCCGGACCAGAGCGAACAAGTTCCGGCGATGATCGAGCGTTACAAGACCACGGTGACCAGCCGCGGCGGTAACATCCATCGCGTGGAAGACTGGGGCCGTCGCCAGATGGCTTACCAGATCCAGAAGCTGCCGAAGGCTCACTACATCTGCATGAACATCGAGTGCGACAACGAGACCCTGGTCGAGCTGGAAACCGCATTCAAATTCAATGATGCTGTCCTGCGTCATCTGACCGTTAAGATGAAGAAAGCTGAAACCGCACCGTCGCCGATGATGAAGTCGGTCCAGCGCGAAGACGCAGCCAAGAGCCACCGCGCAGAAGCAGCAGCCGCTGCCCCGGCCGCAGCTGCCTAAGTTTTTCTCCAGGAATTCGTAGTAAACGGAAGTAGTGAACCAGCTCGAGCTCGAAGCGACCATCGCCGAGCGTGATGTCCTGCGCTACACCCCGGCCGGCGTACCCATCGTGTCCGCCATCCTGATGCACAGTGGGCAGCAGGAAGAGGCCGGCGTCGCAAGGCAGGTCGAGTTCGAGATCCCCGCCTTCGCCGCGGGTGAGATCTCGGGCAGGTTCGGCAGCGCGGAACTCGGCGCCAGCTACCGTTTCAGCGGATTCCTCGCAAAGAAAAACCGCAACAGCAAAGCCCTGGTGTTTCACATCATTGATTTTCAAGCCGCCTAAGCGGCACTAGATAGATACAGGAGCCTCAAAATGGCATTCGGTAAAAAGTTCGACAAAAACAAAGCTAAAGAAAAACTCAAGCGCAAACAGCAGAACCCGCTGTTCAAGCGCAAGAAGTTCTGCCGCTTCACCGCCGCCGGCGTGGAACAGGTGGACTACAAGGACGTCGACACCCTGAAGGACTTCGTCCAGGAAAACGGCAAGATCATGCCGGCACGCCTGACCGGCACCAAGGCGCACTACCAGCGCCAGGTCGACACCGCGATCAAGCGCGCACGCTACCTCGCGCTGCTGCCGTACACCGACCTGCACAACGCCTAATCGTCGGCCACGACAGTCAGATATCCTGGAGATAAAACATGCAAGTTATTCTGTTGGAAAAAGTAGTCAACGTCGGCAACCTGGGCGACGTCGTCAAAGTCAAGGACGGTTACGCACGTAACTTCCTGATCCCGCAAAAGATGGCACGCCGCGCGACCCAGTCGGCTGTGGCCGAGTTCGAAGCCAAGCGCGCCGAACTGGAAAAAGCCGCCGCTGAAAAGCTGGCTGCTGCCCAGGCGCAAGGCGACAAGCTGAGCGGCATGACCGTCACCATCGCCCAGAAGGCGGGCGTGGACGGCCGTCTGTTCGGTTCGGTCACCAACTTCGACATCGCCGAAGCTCTGAGCAAGCAAGGCTTCCCGGTCGAGAAGTCGCAGGTTCGCCTGCCGACCGGCCCGCTGAAGACCACCGGCGAATTCCCGGTGGCCGTCGCCCTGCACACCGATGTGGTCTCGGAGATCACCATCGCCGTCGTGGGCGAAGCAGCCTAAGCTGTTGTTGTATAAAAGAAAAAAGCCGGGTTCGCCCGGCTTTTTTTATTGGCAAGATTCACCAATTATTTCAGCCGCGTGACCGGAGCAGGTATAATGCCGCCCATGAATTCCGCACCCGCCGATCCGCAAATCGAATCCCTGCGCATCCCGCCGCACTCCATCGAAGCAGAACAGTCCGTCATCGGCGGCCTGCTGCGCGATAACGCGGCCTGGGACCGCATTGCCGATTTCATGCATGCGGACGACTTCTACCGCTACGACCACCGCATCATCTTCGAACAGATGATCCGCCTGATCAACTCGGGCAAGCCGGCGGACGTGATCACGGTCTACGAGGCCTGCAACCAGCTCGGCAAGGCCGAGGAAGTGGGCGGACTGCAATACCTGAACGCGATGGCGCAGAACACGCCGTCGGCGGCCAACATCCGCCGCTACGCCGAGATCGTGCGCGACCGCGGCATCCTGCGCAAGCTCATCACCGTCGCCGACGAGATCTCCGGCAATGCCTTCAATCCGCAAGGCAAGGAAGTCAAGCAGATGCTCGACGAGGCCGAGTCCAAGATCTTCGCGATCGCGGAGCAGGGCGCCCGCGGCGCCCAGGGCTGGACCGCGGTGCAGCCGCTGCTGACCCAGGTGGTGGAGCGCATCGACGAACTGTATTCGCGCGAGAACCAGGGCGAGATCACCGGCGTGCCGACCGGCTTCATCGACCTCGACCGCATGACTTCCGGCCTGCAGCCGGGCGACCTGGTCATCGTGGCCGGCCGTCCGTCGATGGGCAAGACCGCGTTCTCGGTCAACATCGGCGAGAACGTCGCCATCGAAGCGGGCCTGCCGGTCGCCGTGTTTTCCATGGAAATGGGCGGCGCCCAGCTGGCCATGCGTATGCTGGGCTCGGTCGGCCAGCTCGACCAGCACCGCCTGCGTACCGGCCGCCTGAACGACGAGGACTGGCCGCGCCTGACGCACGCCATCCAGAAGATGAACGACGCCCAGCTCTACATCGACGAGACGCCGGCGCTGAACCCGATCGAGATGCGCGCACGCGCGCGCCGCCTGGCCCGCCAATGCGGCAAACTGGGCCTCATCATCGTCGACTACCTGCAGCTGATGCAGGGCAGCCAGCCGGGCGACAACCGCGCCTCCGAGATCTCGGAGATTTCGCGTTCGCTCAAGGGCCTGGCCAAGGAATTGCATTGCCCGGTCATCGCGCTGTCCCAGCTGAACCGCTCGCTGGAACAACGCCCCAACAAACGTCCCGTCATGTCCGACTTGCGCGAATCCGGCGCTATCGAACAGGATGCGGACGTGATCATCTTCCTGTATCGCGACGAGGTCTACAACCCGGACTCGCCCGACAAAGGAACCGCCGAGATCATTATCGGCAAGCAGCGTAACGGTCCTATCGGCGCGATTCGCCTGACCTGGATCGGCCAGTACACCAAGTTTGGCAATTACAGCGGTAACCTCGCCATCTACCAGGGCGATTAAGCCGTCGAATACTTTGCCGCTGCCGACCGGTCCAGCGGTTTCGAAGTCCCAAGAGATTCACAACGGAGAACAATATGTTTGGACGCCTGATGCCCCAGGAGGGCAAGTTTTTTGATCTGTTCAACCAGCACGCCGCATTGTGCGTGAAGGGTGCGCAGGAAATGGTTGGCCTGATGACCAACTTCGACGACCTGGAAAACCGCACCCACGCTGTGGAGAGCATCGAAAAACAGGCTGACAAGATCACCTACGCCTGCGTTGACCTGCTGCACAAGACCTTCATCACCCCGCTCGACCGCGACGACATCCACAAGCTGATCACCCGCATGGACGACATCCTCGACATGATGGAAGACGCGGCCCAGACCATCTCGCTGTACGACCTGCATGCGGTGACCCCGGAAGCCAAGCGCCTGGCCGAGCTGTGCCTGTCGGCTTGCCTGAAGGTGCAGGACGCTGTCGCCCTGCTGCACGACATGGGCAACGCCCAGAAGATCGTCGCCATCTGCGAAGAGATCGACCGCTTCGAGTCCGACGCCGACCACGTGATGCGCGCCGCCATGTCCAAGCTGTTCCGCGACGAGCCGGACGTGCGCAACCTGATCAAGATGAAAGCCATCTACGAGATCCTCGAAACCGTCACCGACCGTTGCGAAGATGTCGCCAACATCATCGAAGGCATCATTGTCGAGAACGCGTAACGCGGCCACAGAACAAGAATAACTATGGAAACTCTACACATCAGCATTTACGTGCTGGGCATGCTGGTGCTGCTGGCGCTGGTGTTCGACTTCATGAACGGCTTCCACGATTCGGCGAACGCGATCGCGACCGTCGTCTCGACCGGCGTCCTGAAGCCGCAAACCGCAGTCGCCATGGCTGCGTTCTTCAACTTCATCGCGATCTTCGTGGTCAGCATGAAGGTGGCGCAAACCATCGGCAAGGGGACCATCGATCCGCATGTGGTGGACCACTATGTGATCTTCGGCGCCCTGGTCGGGGCCATCGTCTGGAACATCATCACCTGGTACTACGGCATTCCGTCCTCGTCCTCGCACGCGCTGATCGGCGGCCTGGTCGGCGCCGCGGTGGCCAAGTCCGGCACCGGCGCCCTGATCTCGGCGGGCCTGATCAAGACCGTGATGTTCATCGTGCTGGCGCCGCTGCTCGGCTTCGTGCTCGGCTCGGTCATCATGCTGATGGTGTCGTGG
The DNA here is from genome assembly GCF_018119385.1 of Massilia sp. AB1. Lineage (NCBI taxonomy): Bacteria > Pseudomonadati > Pseudomonadota > Betaproteobacteria > Burkholderiales > Oxalobacteraceae > Massilia > Massilia sp. AB1. Next base: position 83,889 of record NZ_JAGKSG010000004.1, read on the forward strand.
ATCTTCGTGAAGTCCACCCCGCGCAAGGTCGACGTGTGGTTCCGCCGCCTGCAACTGGCCTCGGCCGCCGGCTATTCGCTGGGCCACGGCGGCAACGACGCGCAAAAGACCATGGGCATCATCTGGATGCTCCTGATCGCGGCAGGCTACACCAGCCCGACCGATGCGCTTCCGCCGACCTGGGTCATCATCTCCTGCTATGCGGCGATCAGCTTCGGCACGCTGTTCGGCGGCTGGCGCATCGTCAAGACCATGGGACAGAAGATCACCAAGCTCAAGCCGGTCGGCGGCTTCTGCGCCGAGACCGGTGGCGCCATGACCCTCCTGATGGCCAGCTTCTGGGGCATCCCGGTCTCGACCACCCACACCATCACCGGCGCGATCGTCGGCGTGGGCGCCTCGCAGAAGGCTTCGGCCGTGCGCTGGGGCGTGGCGGGCAACATCGTCTGGGCCTGGATCTTCACCATCCCGGCGTCGGCCTTCATGGCGGCGGTGGCGTGGTGGATCGGCACCCACATCATGTAATTCCCGGCTGGTCCGGTACGAAAAAGCGGAGCGCAGGCTCCGCTTTTTTTTCGCCTGTCGCGCAATCGCCGCAGTGTGCATACTTCTTTACATTTTTGCTAACGCTAGTAGTAATATTACACAGTGACCGCTGGCCACCGCTGCCGCCGGTACTGAAGCCTCGCTATGAAGGCAGCGCAGACAAAAATACAGAGGAGACACAATGTTCGATGCACGTAGTTTCACTTCACGGCTGCGAGTGCTTGCCGCTGTGCTCGCCGCAGGCGGCCTGCTGGCCGGGTGCGGCGGAGGAGAGGATTCCGCCGTGTCCGGCATGTCCGCCAACCGCAGCCTGGCCGGCACCACCGCGGCAGCAAGCAGCGAAGCGCTGGCGCCCGGCAGCATCCGCGTCCACTTCCGCCGCGTCCAGAACGATACCGCCGAGTGGGGCGTGTACTCCTGGGACGGCCCGCAAAACCCGAGCACGGCCTGGATCACCACCCGCTTCATGTTCACGAAAACGGACGGCTTCGGCGGCTACGTCGACATCCCGCTGGCCGCGGGCAAGAGCGCGTTCTGGTTCCTGGTCACGGACGGCAACGGCACCAAGAACTGCGGCAATGACCAGGGCGCGGCCCTGAACGCCGACGTCTGGCAGAAAGGCCAGGAGATCTGGCTGCTGGAAGGCGACTGCACGATCTACAACTCGCCGCCGGCGATCAGCTTCGGCAACCTGTCCAGCGCCAGCGCCCACTGGCTGTCCGCGCGCCACCTGGCCTGGCCGGGCGTGCCGTCGAGCGGCAGCTACCGCCTGTATTACGCGCGCGAAGGGGGTCTGGGCTCCGGCATCGAGGGCGTCACCGGCGCCGACGGCAGCTTCGCGCTCCAGCCGGCGAGCCTCCCCGAGTCCGTGCGCCAGAAATTCCCGCACCTCGCCGGCGCCACCGGCCTGGCCCTGTCGGACGCGGACGCCGCCCAGGCTGCAGGTTTGGCCAGCGCCCAGTTCGCGATCGCCCAGTTCGGCGCCGACGGCCGCCTGGTGCAGGTGACCTCGCTGCAGAACGCCGGCATGCTCGACGAGGTCTTTGCGGCCAAGGCCATGAACGCCCAGCTGGGCGTCACCTTCGACCGCGCCGGCGTGCCGACCTTCCGCGTCTGGGCGCCGACCGCGCGCTCCGTCAGCCTCGACATCTATGCGGATGCGTCCGCTCCCGCCGCCACCCAGGTGGCGATGCGGCGCGACGCCGCCAGCGGCCTGTGGACCTATACCGCCCCGAACGCGGACTGGACCAACCGCGCCTGGTATACCTACACGGTCAAGGTGCTGTCGCGCTGGGCGAACAATGCGGTGGTGACGAATACCGTGACCGACCCGTATTCGGTCAGCCTCAACGCCAACGGCCGCCGCAGTTTCGTCGGCAACCTGGACAGCGCCGCGCTCAAGCCGGCCGGCTGGGACGACCAGCGCAGCCCCAAGCTCGCGCATCCGGCCGACATCTCGCTGTACGAGCTGCATGTGCGCGACTTCAGCGCTGTTGATGCCACCGTGCCCGCCGGCCACCGCGGCAAGTACCTGGCCTTCGCCGACCGCGACTCGAACGGCATGCGCCACCTGAAATCGCTGCAGAAGGCGGGCCTGAGCCACGTGCACCTGCTGCCGGTGTTCGACATCGCCAGCGTCGACGAAACCGGCTGCGTCAGCCCGGCCATCCCGAACGCGGCGCCGGACTCCGAGAGCCAGCAGGCGGCGGTGGACGCGGTGCGCGACAGCGACTGCTTCAACTGGGGCTACGACCCGGTCCACTACAACGCCCCGGACGGCAGCTACGCCACCGATGCCAACGACGGCGCGGCCCGCGTGCGCGAGTTCCGTTCCATGGTCCAGGCCCTGCATGAAACCGGCCTGCGCGTGACCATGGACGTGGTCTTCAACCACACCAGCGGCTCGCAGCAGGGCCCGACATCGGTGCTGGACAAGATCGTCCCGGCCTATTACTACCGCCTCAACAACAGCGGCTCGATCCTGAACGACAGCTGCTGCGCCGACACCGCCGCCGAGCACGCGATGATGGGCAAGCTGATGATCGACTCGGTGTCCCTGTGGGCGAAGCACTACCAGGTCGACAGCTTCCGCTTCGACATCATGGGCTTCGCGCCGCTGGACCTGATGAAGCGCCTGCAGGCCGAGGTGAACCGCTCCGCCGGCCGCGAGATCTACCTGTACGGCGAAGCCTGGAACTTCGGCACGGTCGGCAACGACGCGCGCTTCGTGCAGGCGCGCCAGGCCAATATGTTCGGCAGCGGCATCGGTTCCTTCAACGACCGCCTGCGCGACGCGGTGCGCGGCGGCGGCTGTTGCGACGGCGGCGGCAACCTGGTGAGCCAGCAGGGCTTCATCAACGGCGCGTGGTATGACCCGAACGCCTGGGCCAGCCAGTCGAAGGACGATGCGCTGCGCCTGGCCGACCTGGTGCGCGTCGGCCTGTCCGGCACCCTGCGCGACTACCGCTTCGTCGACCGTTTCGGTTCGCTGCGCAGCAATGCCCAGATCGACTACTTCGGCCAGCAGGCGGGCTTCGCGGCCGCGCCCAGCGAGACCATCAACTACATCGAAGCCCACGACAACCAGACCCTGTTCGACATCAACGCCTTCCGCCTCCCGCAGAACACCAGCGTGGCGGACCGGGTGCGGGTGCAGAACCTGGGCGCGGCCATCGTGCTGCTGTCGCAGGGCGTGCCTTTCATCCACGCGGGCCAGGAAATCCTGCGTTCCAAGTCGCTCGACCGCGACAGCTATAACGCCGGCGACTGGTTCAACCGCCTGGACTACAGCTACGCGTCGAACAACTTCGGCGTGGGCCTGCCGATGGCGGGCGTCAACCGCGACAACTGGTGGGTGATGCAGCCTATCCTGGCCAATCCGCTGATCAAGCCGGACAGCGGCGCGATCCAGTCGGCCAAGGCGGTGTTTGAGGAATTCCTGGCGATCCGCAAGGACAGCAGCCTGTTCCGCCTGCGCAGCGCCCAGGACGTCAGCGAGCGCCTGACTTTCCTGAATACGGGTCCGGACCAGGTGCCTGGCCTGGTGGCGATGCGCATCGCGGGCGACCAGCCGAGCCGCTACCCGGAGGCCCAGTACCGCAGCGTGGTGGTGCTGTTCAACGTGGACAAGGCGGCCAAGACCATCGCCATCCCGGAACTGCGCGGCGCCCGCCTGTCGCTGCACAAGCTGCAGCGCAAATCGGCTGACGCGGTGGTGCAGGGCTCGCGCTTCGATCCGGCCAGCGCCAGCTTCACGGTGCCGGCGCGTACGGCGGCCGTGTTCGTCGAGCAGTAAGCGGCATGAGCCGGCGGCGCGGTGCGCCGCCGGCCTTTATTTGATGCAGACGGCCCGCACCATCTTCATGTCGGTCAGGCCGGCCAGCACTTTTTCGACCCCGTCCATCTTGAGGGTCTGCATGCCGTCCTCCAGGGCGTTCGAGAGCAGGGCGGCCACGCGCGCGTGCTCGACGATCAGGCGCTTGAGGCCATCGGTGCCGAGCATCAGCTCGTGCAGGCCGACGCGGCCCCGGTAGCCCTTGGTGCAGGCATCGCAGCCGACCGCGCGGTACAAGGTGAAACGGCCTTCGCCGTCGGCGTGGCGGGCGCGCCAGCCCTCCAGCACCTTGTCGCGCGCGGCCACCGGATCGCTGCGGAAGGCGCTGGTGGCGACCAGGTCCTCGCAGTATTCGAACAGCAGGGCCTCGATCTCGTGCTCGTCCGGATGATAGGCTTCGCGGCAGGACGTGCACAGGCGCCGCGCCAGGCGCTGGGCCAGGATGCCGACCAGGGCGTCGGCGAAGTTGAACGGGTCCATGCCCATGTCCATCAGGCGCACGATCGATTCCGGCGCGCTGTTGGTGTGCAGGGTCGCGAACACCAGGTGGCCGGTCAGCGAAGCTTCGATGCCAGTGCTGACCGTTTCCTTGTCGCGCATCTCGCCGACCATGATGATGTCGGGGTCGGCGCGCAGGAAGGCCCGCATCACGGCGGCGAAGTCCAGGCCGGCCTTGCGGTTCACCTGCACCTGGCGCAAGCCCTTCTGGGTGATCTCGACCGGGTCTTCCGCGGTCCAGATCTTGGTCTCGGGCGTGTTCAGGTGGGCCAGGATCGAGTGCAGGGTGGTGGTCTTGCCCGAGCCGGTGGGGCCGCACACGAAGAACAGGCCGTAGGGCTTCTCGATGGCCGGCACCAGGCGTTCCAGGTTGCCCGGGCTGATGCCCAGCTGGCCGAGCGGGATCGGCTCGCCCGCCTGCAGGATGCGCATCACCACATCCTCGACCCCGCCGCTCGACGGGATGGTCGCCACGCGCAGCTCGATGTCGAGCGGCCCGTACTTGCGGAACTTGATCTTGCCGTCCTGGGGCTTGCGGCGCTCCGAGATGTCGAGGTCGCACATGATCTTCACGCGCGCCACCAGGGCGTTGCGGTAGCTGGACGGAATCTCGATATAGGGCACCAGGATGCCGTCCTTGCGGAAGCGGATGCCGGTCTTGCCCTTGCCGGGCTGGGGTTCGATGTGGATGTCCGATACGCCCTGGCGGTAGGCGTCCACGATCACCTTGTTGAGCAGCTTGACCAGTTCGTTCTCGACCGCTTCCGATACCTCGGATGAGCCTTCGCCGTCCTCGTCGTCCTCCAGCCCGGACAGCAGCTCGCCCACCGATTCGTTGCTGGCCGGGCCGGTGCCGAAGAACTGGTCGGCGGTCTGGCGGAATTCGCGGCGCGTGGTGACGCGCCAGAGCACCTTCGCCTTTGGGAAGAGCTGGGACACGATGCGCGATGCGCTGGTGCGGTCCGGGTCGATCGCCAGCACCACCAGGCCGTCGCGCCCGTCCTCGAGCGGCAGCCAGCCGCTTTCCTCGACATACTGGAGCTTCAGGTTGCGCAGCAGCTCGATCGGCTTGATCCGGTCGGCGCGGAAGGGTTCGTAGGGCACGCCGTAGTGGGCGGCCAGCGCGGCGCCGATCGCCGCGCGGCGCACGCGCAGTTCGTCGGCCAGCAGGTCCTCGATGTCGAGGTCGCGGTCGCGCGCTGCGCGGGTGGCCTGTTCCAGCTCGGCCGCGGACAGCACGGCTTCCTGCACCAGGGCGTCGTACTTGCCGCGCACCGGCTGCGGGCCCAGGCGCTTGTCGAGCGCCACCGCCAGCGTGTCGCACAGCTGGCGCACGCCGTCCAGGTAGAGGGCGGGGAAGGGTCCGCCGTCGCGGTGGTTGATGAACTGGACCACGCCCAGCAGCTCGCCGCCCTGCGCCACCAGGGGCGCCGCCAGCATCTCGCGGGTGCGGTAGCCGGTGCGCTGGTCGACCCCGCGCTGGAAGTGCAGCTCGGGCGAAAGGCGGCGCAGCTCGTCCTCGTCGTAGACGTCGGCGATCGAGATCGTCTGGCGCGTCAGCGCCGCATAGCCCGCCACCGAGCTGGGCGCGATGCGCAGGCGCAGGTCGCGGAAGGAGGTTAGCCCGGTCTTGACCTTGGAGACGATGTGCTCCTTGTCCGGCGCCACCGCGTACAGGGTGAAGCGGTCGCAGTGGAACAGGTCGCAGAAGTCCATGCCCAGGTCGAGCATGATCTCGTCCAGCTTGGAGGTGGCGTGGATCTTGGTGGTGGTGTGCTGGAGCTTGCCCAGGAAGTCCAGGCGCCGCTCGGCGTCGCCGGCGGAGGGGCTGAGGGCGTCGTTCATGGCAGTTCGACTTCCAGGCCTTCGTAGGCCAGGTGGACCCGCAAGCCGCCCAGCTTGTGCGCGTAGCGCGCCAGCACGTCGGCGAACACCGCTTCGAGCTCGTCGTCGCCGCGCGTCGGTTCGTGATGGGTGCAGTAGAGCGCGCGCGCGCCGACCCGCAGCGCCATCTCGATGGCGGCGTCGAAGGTGCCGTGGCCCCATCCCAGCTTGGACGGGTATTCCTCGCGGGTGTAGGAGCAGTCGACGATCAGGGCGTCCACGCCGCGCATGGCGGCGTCGATCTCGCGCTCGCGCGCGGCCAGGTGCTCTTCGAAGGCGGCGTGCTCGCTGCCGCCCGGCGGATGCGGGTTGTGCCAGGGCTCGTGGTCGCCGGTGAAGAACACCGACTTGCCGCCGCAGGCGATGCGGTAGCCGAGGTTGGTGACCGGGTGGTTCATCAGGACGTTCGACACGGCCGCATCGCCGACCTCGATCGCCTGGCCGATCTCCAGGGTGCGGTATTCGATGGTGGCGTCCATCTGGGTCTCGCTGACCGGGAAGTAGCTGTTCTGCAGCTGCACCGCCATCACGTGCTCGATGCCCTTGCCGGTGACCGGGTCGTAGGCGCCGTGCAGGCGCACCCGGCTGCCCTTGACGAACAGCGGGGTGAAGAAGGGCAGGCCGTGGATGTGGTCCCAGTGGCTGTGGGTGATGAAGATGTTGGCGGCGATCCCGCCTTCGCGCGCAGTTTGCTGACTGCGGGCGAGGAGGTGCTGGGCCAGCGGGAACAGGCCGGTGCCGCCGTCCAGCACGATCAGGGTGTCGTCGTCGGTGCGCACTTCGATGCAGGTCGTGTTGCCGCCGTAGCGTGCGGTGCGGGGACCCGGTGACGGGATCGATCCCCGTACGCCCCAGAAGCGGAATTTCATCAGGACACTCCTGCCAGAACTTGTCTTTTTGTTGTGAAAACAGGTTCGATGATAGCGGGTTTGTGTCTCTGTGGCTCTAAAAATTGCGACTCATCACCAGAATATGTGGTCAGCGTGCCGTAAGAAAGCTACACTGCGGAAAGATACCATTTTGCAATTCACATTGCCGTCGAAACATGGAAGAGCTGACCCCGTCCCAACTCGCGCAACGTCTGCATCAGCTGACCGAGGTCAGCGTGGCGCTCGGCGGCAACCGCGACACCGCCGCGCTGCTCGACCGCATCCTGCGCGTCGCCAAGCAGATGACCGACGCCGACGGCGGCACCCTGTACCGCCCGAGCGAGGACGGGGAGCACCTGTGCTTCCACATCTCGATCAACGACACGCTCGGCATCTACCAGGGCGGAGTGAGCGGCAAGCCGATCGACATCCAGCCGGTGCCGCTCTACGACAGCTACGGCAACAAGAACCTGGCCTCGGTGGCGGCTTATGCGGCCAACTTCAACCAGTCGGTCAACATCGAGGACGTGTACAAGGCGGACGTCTTCAATTTCTCCGGCATGCGCGCCTTCGACGCGGCCTTCGGCTATCACTCGCAATCCTTCCTGACGGTGCCGATGACCGACCACGAGGGCGAGCTGGTGGGCGTGCTCCAGCTGGTCAACGCCAAGGACCGCGAGACCGGGACCATCCGCGCCTTCACCCAGACCGACCAGCGCTTCATCGAGGCCCTGGCCGCGCAGGCCGCGGTGGCGCTGACCAACCAGCAGCTGGTCAAGCAGCTCGAAGGCCTGCTCGAAGCCCTGGTCAACCTGATCAACATCGGCATCGACGAGAAATCGCCCTATACCGGCCGCCATTGCCAGTTCGTGCCCGAGCTGACCATGATGCTGGCCGAGGCCGCACACGGTTCCGGCAGCGGGCCGCTGGCGGCCTTCAGCATGACCGACGCCGACCGCCGCGAGCTGTGGCTTGCCGGCCTGCTGCACGACTGCGGCAAGATCACGACCCCGGTGCACGTGGTCGACAAGGCCACCAAGCTGCAGACCATCTTCGACCGCATCCACCTGGTCGACACCCGCTTCGAAGTGCTGCTGCGCGACGCCGAGATCCGCGCCCTGCGCGCCAGGCTGGAGCCGGACGCCGACACTGCCGCCATCGAGGACCGGCTGCTGTCGGAACAGAACCGCATCCGCGCCGACCGCGACTTCCTGCGCCGCGCCAACGTCGGCGGCGAAGGCATGGCGCCGGAAGACCAGGAACGCGTGCGCCGCATCGCCCGCACCCCGTGGACCGGGCCGGATGGGCAGGAACAGGACTTCCTCAGCGCCGAGGAGGTGCTGAACCTGACCGTGCGCTTCGGCACCCTGACCGAGGAAGAGCGCAAGATCATCAACAACCACATCGTGGTGACGATCCGCATGCTGGAGTCGCTGCCCTGGCCCAAGCACCTCAAGAACGTGCCGGAATACGCGGGCGGCCACCACGAACGCATGGACGGCAAGGGCTATCCGCGCGGCCTGACGCGCGAGCAGATGTCGGTCCAGGCGCGCATCATGGCCATCGCCGACATCTTCGAAGCGCTCACCGCGCGCGACCGGCCCTACAAGAAGGGCAAGACCCTGTCGGAGTCGCTGCACATCCTCGGCAAGTTCGCGCTCAACGGCCACATCGACCCCGACCTGTTCGACGTCTTCGTGCGCCGGAAGGTCTACCTGGAGTTCGCCCGCAAGAACCTGGACCCGTCGCAGATCGACGAGGTCGACGAGGCGGCGATTCCCGGCTACCAGCCCTGAGCTGCGGGGAAGGGCATGGGAAGCATCCGGCAGGCTTTCGGCCGCGCGTGGTCGAAATACGGTGTCCGCTGGACCGCCGGTGTGCTGCTCACCCTGGTCGCGGCGCTGTACCCGCTGGATGTCTGGACCAGCCACACGATCGCGCGCCAGGACACGATCATCTCGGACCTGCGCATGCGCCTGGAACCCTTCGAGCTCGATCCTTCGATCGTCATCGTCGATATCGACAGCAAGAGCCTGGACGAGATCGGGCGCTTTCCATGGCCGCGCCATGTGCTGGCCAGGCTGGTGGAGCAGCTCACGCGCCATTACGAAACCGGCGCCGTGGGCTTCGACATCTCGTTCCCGGAACCGGACCTGAGCTCCGGCTATGCCGTGCTGGAGCGCCTGGCCGCGCGCGAGCTCAAGGACGTGCCGGGCCTGCAGCGCGAACTCGGCCAGATCAAGGGACAGCTCGACTACGACGGGCGCTTCGCCGAGGCCTTGCGCGGGCAGCCGGTGGTGCTCGGCTTTAACCTGTCCGCGGAAGTGAAGAAGGGCGTGCTGCCCGCGCCTTCGTTCACCGGCGAAGACCTGAACGGCCGCTCGCTGCTGAGCTACGCGGGAACGGGATATGAAGCGAACATCGCGCGCCTCCAGGAGGCCGCGGCCGGCGCCGGCATCTTCACGACCCTGCCGGGCGCGGATGGACTGATCCGTTCGTCGCCCCTGATCTTCCGCATCGGCGATGGCTACTATCCCTCGCTGTCGGTGGCCACGGCCGCCGTCTTCGCCGAGGCCACCGCGGTCAAGCCGCGTTTCACCGAGACGGTCGATACGCTGTCGGCGCTCGAGCGCGAGGCCGATTCGGTCGAGTACCTCGATATGTTCTTGCCGGGACGGCGCGCGACAGGCATCCCGGTCGGCCAGGCGATGACGGTCGCCGTCCAGTACCGCGGCAGCGGCGGACCGGAAGGCGGCGCTTTCCGTTACGTTTCCGCCGCCGACGTGCTGGCCGGCCGGGTGCCGAAGCAGGTGCTGGAGGGGACGATCGTCCTGGTCGGCACCACGGCGCCGGGCCTGCAGGACTTGCGCGCCACGCCCGTGAACCCGGTCTTCCCCGGGGTCGAGGTGCACGCCAACCTGATCAAGTCGATGCTGGACGGCCGCTTCAAGACCCGTCCCTGGTGGGCGCAATCGGTGGAGGCGATCCAGGTCGCCGTGGTCGGCCTGGTCCTGAGCGCGGCGCTGGCGCTGCTGTCGCCCGCCTGGTCGGTGCTGCTGGCCGGCGCGGTGTTCGCCCTCTGCGCCTGGTTCAACTTCTACCTCTATACCGAGCACGACATGGTGCTCGACATCTTCATCTGCCTGCTGCTGGTCGGCGCGCTGTTCGTGCTCAACCTGGCCTGGGGCTACTTCTTCGAGTTCCGCAAGGGCAGGGCGCTGGTTTCGCGCTTCGGCGAATACGTCGCGCCCGAGCTGGTGGCCAGGATGGCCGAGGACCCGGCCGCCTACAACATGGACGGCGAAAGCCGCGAGCTGACCGTGATGTTCGTCGACGTGCGCGGCTTCACCACCATCTCCGAGGGCCTGAGCCCGAAGGAGCTGCGCGAGTACATCAACCTTTACCTGACCGCGATGTCCGAGGACATCCGTTCCAGCCACCAGGGCACGCTCGACAAGTACATCGGCGACGCCGTGATGGCCTTCTGGGGCGCGCCCGTGCACTTCGCCGACCACGCCAGCCGTGCGGTGGCGACGGCGCTCCTGATGCAGGAGAGCGCCGAACGCCTGAACCGCGAGTTCCTGCAGCGCGGCTGGCCGGCGCTCAGGATCGGCATCGGCCTGAACAGCGGCCTGATGCACGTGGGCGACATGGGCTCGGCGATCCGCCGCGCCTACACGGTGATGGGCGACGCGGTCAACCTGGGCTCGCGCCTGGAAGGCATTACCAAGGTCTACGGCGTGGGCATCGCGGCCGGCGAGGCGACCCGCCTGGCGGCGCCGGAATTCGCCTGGCGCGAGCTGGACCTTGTGCGGGTCAAGGGCAAGAACGAGCCGGTCGCGATCTTCGAGCCGCTCGGCAGGGCAGGCGAACTCGATGCGGCCGTGCATGGCGAGCTGGCGGCCTGGGACGCCGCACTGGCGCTGGTGCGAGCGCAGCAGTGGGACGCGGCGCAGGAAGCCATTCAGGCGCTGCAGGATCGGCATCCGCAGCAGGCCCTGTATGCCCTCTACCTGGAACGCCTTGCCCACTACCGGCGTCGACCTCCAGGGCCGGACTGGGACGGCGTCACCAGTTTCGAGACCAAATGACATCTGAAGTTGCATAAGAACAACAATGTGACGTCTTCCTTCCCCCTACGCGTGGGGGAAGTTGCTTTTCATACCTTACTTTTTCTCCATTGCAAGTTAAAGCTGGGTACACTCACCATGCATGCAGTCCCGCCAGCGCGCCTCCGGGTGCGCTCGGTCCGCGCCAAAAACAGATAAGAACAAACACCGTAGAGCTAACACATGAAACAACGCTTCGCACGCCTGCTCGCAGGCTCCGTGCTTGCCGTCGCCGTCGGCGCAGCCTGGGCCCAGGAAGGGCCCCAGGCCGCCGCGCCCGCGTCCGATGATATCGTCCGGTTCGAGATCAGCCGTTTCGACGTGGCCGGCAACACCCTGCTCGACCCGAAGGAGATCGAGCAGGCGGTCGCCCCCTACGCGGGACCGGACCGCGACTTCGGCGACGTCCAGCGCGCCCTGGAGGCGCTCGAAGCCCTGTACCACGCGCGCGGCTACAACGTCGTGACCGTGCAGCTGCCGGAACAGGAGCTGAATGGCGGGGTGGTGCGCCTGAAGGTGTTGCAGACGAAGATCGGCAGCATCAAGGTCGGCGGCAACGCCTGGCATAGCGAAGAGAACATCCGCCGCAGCCTGCCGGCCCTGGCCGCGGGACAGACGCCCAACCTCAAGGAGGTGTCGGCCAACCTCAAGCTGGCCAACGAGAACCCGTCCAAGAAGATCAAGCTGAGCCTGGGCAGCGGCGCGGCCGACGACAGCGTCGACGCCAGCATCGAGGTGCAGGACGAGAAGCCCTGGAGCGTGATGCTCAACCTCGACAACACCGGCACCGACGAAACCGGCAAGACCCACGCGGGCGTGGTGCTGCAGCATGCAAACCTGGGGGGGCGCGACCATGTCGGCAGCCTGCAGTACACCACCACCGTCGAAAAGCCCGACCAGGTCGCCGTCTGGGGCCTGGGCTACCACATTCCCCTGTATGCGCAAGGCGCGGCGCTGGACTTCTACGCCAGCTATTCGGACGTCGACTCCGGCGTGGTGAGCGCGGGCCTGTTCGACCTGGCCGTGAGCGGCCGCGGCGCCGTATATGGCGCGCGCTATACGAAGATCCTGCCCAAGAGCCTCCTGGGCGGGCGCGACTTCGAAGCGCGCCTGCTGCTGGGCGCCGACATCAAGGCCTACAAGAACAGCGTGCTGTTCGCGGACCAGGACTTCGGCAACGACGTCACCGTGCGTCCGCTCAGCATCGGCTACGCGGGCCGGGTAGCGCTCGACGGCGGCGAAGCGAATTTCGCCTTGACCCTGCTGCGCAACCTGCCGGGCGGATCGCGCGGTTCGGACGAGGATTTCAAGCGTGCGCGCCTGAACGCCAAGCCGGGCTACACCGCGCTGCGCCTGTCCGGCGCCTGGAGCCAGGCCCTGGGCGAGAGCGACTGGCAGGCGCGCCTGCTGGCCAACGGCCAGCTCAGCCCGGACGCTCTGGTGCCGGGCGAGCAGTTCGGCGCCGGCGGCTCGACCTCGGTGCGCGGCTTCCGCGAGCGCGAACTGTCGACGGACTCGGGCCTGAACGCCAACCTGGAACTGTACACGCCCAACTGGTGCAGCCGCGCCGGCTGGCAATGCCGCGCGCTCGCCTTCTACGACAGCGCCTACGGCAAGCGCAAGCATCCGCTGCCGGGTGAGCTGGACAGCACCACCATCGCCGGCGCGGGCCTCGGCCTGCGCTTCGCCGCCGGCAGCGCGGCTTCGCTGCAGGTCGATTACGGCCATGTCGTGAAAGCGGGCGCGCTGGGGACGGTCAGCAAGGGCAGCGACAAGCTGCACGTGCGTATCGGCCTGGCCTACTAAAGGAAGACCAGATGAACAAACCACTCTTCAAGATCCGCAAGGCGGCGCTGCTCGTGGCCGCCGCCGTGGCGGGCGTCGGCGGCGCCCAGGCAGCGCCGGCCTCGCCGCAGGTCGTCGCCGGCCAGGCCAGCTTCTCGCAGCAGGGCAACGTGTTCTCGATCACGAACACGCCCGGCACGATCATCAACTGGCAAAGCTTCTCGGTCAATGCGGGCGAGGTCACGCGCTTCATCCAGCAAAGCAGCGACAGCGCGGTGCTCAACCGCATCCTGGGCCAGGACCCGAGCCGCATCCTGGGCGCGCTGCAGTCGAACGGCAAGGTCTTCCTGATCAACCCGAACGGCATCGTGTTCGGCCGCGACGCGCGCGTCGACGTGAACGGCCTGGTGGCCTCGACCCTGAACATGAGCGACGCCGACTTCCTGGCCGGGAAGAAGCGCTTCAAGGAGGGAGCGGCCGCCGGTGCTGTGCGCAACGAAGGCGCCATCGCCACGCCGAACGGCGGCAAGGTGTTCCTGGTCGCACCGAACATCGAGAACAGCGGGGTGATCAGCGCGCCCAACGGCGAGATCGTGCTCGCTGCCGGGCGCAGCGTGGAGCTGGTCGACGCCGGCAACCCCGACCTGCACGTGGTCGTGTCGGCGCCCCAGGACCAGGCGATCAACCTGGGCCAGGTGGTGGCCAGCAGCGGCCGCATCGGCATCTACGGCGCCCTGGTGAACCAGCGCGGCGCGGTCAATGCCGACAGCGCCGTGGTCGGCGCCAACGGCAAGATCGTCCTCAAGGCCAGCCGCGACGCCGTGCTGGGGCAGGGCAGCGTCACCAGTGCGCGCGGCGCCGGCAAGGGCGGCGACATCCACCTGCTGGGCGAACGCGTCGGCCTGGCCGGCAACGCCGCGGTGGACGCGAGCGGCCAGCTGGGCGGCGGCACGGTGCTGGCCGGCGGCGATTACCAGGGCAAGAACCCGCTGCTGCCCAACGCGCGGCAGACCTGGTTCGGCAAGGACGCCAGCATCCGCGCCGACGCGCTCGCGCAGGGCGAGGGCGGCAAGGTGGTGCTGTGGTCGGATGGCGCGACCGCGGCCTACGGCAGCATCTCGGCGCGCGGCATGGGCCAGGGCGGCCTGGTCGAGACCTCGGGCCACGACCTGGACGTCGCCGGCATCCGCGTCGATGCGGGTTCCGCACAGGGGCGCCAGGGCACCTGGCTGCTCGACCCCTACGACATCGTGGTCGGGGCCGGCGGCGAGGCCAGCGCGCTCGAAGTCGCGGTGTTCGGCAGCGGACCGGCCAGCGGCGTGAGCCGGGTCTCGCCGCAGACCCTGCTGGACACCAAGGCCGACATCGTCCTCCAGGCCCAGCACGACCTGACATTCGAACTGGGCATCGACACGCCCTACAGCCTGCGCGCCGAGGCGGGCAACGACATCGTCGTCAACGCGGCGCTGCGGGTCGGGGGCACCGCCGATTTCCGCGCCAAGGGCAGCTTCACGCTCGACCAGGAAGGCTCGGTCTCCAGCCCCGGCTACATCGACTTCAAAGCCTCCCGCATGAATTTCTTCGGCAAGGTCGGCGGTGTGAACGGCGTGTTGCCGACGGTGAGCTTCACCACCTATAACGACGCCACCGCCATCAAGGTGGCCGAGATCGGCAGCTATTACGACACCGGCTCCCTGAGCCTGCAGCCGTCCCAGCTGGCGAAGATGGACGTCTACCAGATCAGCATCGGCAATAGCGCCCACAACGGGATGGTCAGGATCGACAGTCCCGTGACCCTGGCGGGCAACCTGGTGATCGACACGCGCGGCGCGATCAGCATCGGCGCCCCGGTCACGCTCACCGGCGCCAACAGCCAGTTCGTCGGCAACCTGCACCCCAGGCTGGGCGGCGCAAGCGTGTCGGTGGACCGCGCCGCCACCATCGAGGCCAGCGCCGGCGTCAAGCTGAGCGGCAACGCGCTCAGCGTGGATGGCGCCATCAAGTCGAGCGACGTCGTGCTCGAGGCCGGCGAAAGCCTGAGCTTGTCGGGCGCGGTGAACGCGAGCGGCCTGGTGGACCTGAGCGCACGCGGTTCGATCAACGGGTCGGGCGCGATCACGACGCGCGACCTGGCCGTGCAGGGCGGCACGGTGTACCTGAGCGGCGCCAACAAGGTCGACGGCGCCCTGGCAGGCGCCGCGTCCGGCCACCAGTTTCATTTCAACTGGATCGACAGCCTGCGCGTCGCCACCCTGGGCGAGCTGGTGGGCGTGAAAGCAGGGGTGGAAGTGAACCTGCGCGGCGGCGACCTGCTCGTCGACAGCGCGCTCGAAGGAACCGCCGTGCTGATCGACGCGGATTCCATCGGCGGCGCCGGCGCGCTGAAGGGCAGCTACCTGTCGCTGACCTCGCGCGGCGGCATCGGCAGCGACAAGCTCCCGCTGCATACCAGCGCCAACATCCTCTCGGCCACCAATACGGCGGCCGGCATCGCCCCGATCAACATCGTCAACGACCGCCCGCTGATCCTGCAGGACGTGGTGCAGGCCGGCAGCGGCAACGGCGGCGCGATCGCGATCGAGAGCACCGGCGGCCTGACCGTGGCGGCGACCGAGTCCTATGAACAGGGCATCAAGACGGGCAGCGGCAACATCAGCCTGATCACCCACAGCCCGCTGACCATCGAAGGCAGCGTGAGCTCGGACAGCGGCAACATCCGCCTGTTCGCCGACAATGGCGGCGCGGTCACCATCGGCGCCGCCGCGCGCGTGAACACCGCCAGCGGCAGCGTGAGCGTGGAGGGCGGCTCGACCTCGATCGCACCGGGCAGCATCCTGGTGCCGGCGGACCGCCTCACGGTGACCACCACCGGTTCGGAGCCGGATCCGAAGCCGGACCCGCAACCGGACCCGAAGCCGGACCCGCAACCCGATCCGCAACCGGACCCGCAACCGGACCCGCAACCCGATCCGCAACCCGACCCGCAACCCGAGCCGCAGCCGGACCCGAAGCCGGATCCGCAACCCGAGCCGCAGCCGGATCCGCAACCGGACCCGAAACCGGATCCGCAACCTGAACCGGAACCGCTCCCGCCGCCGCCGCTGTCCGCCTGCCTGGTCAATCCGGCGCTGCCGGGCTGCGCCCCGGTGCTGGATGCCGCGCTGCAGGTTTGCATCGTCAATCCGGCCGGCCCGGACTGCGGCAGCATCCTGCCCCCGCTGTCCCAGTGCCAGCTCAACCCAAAGCAGCCGGGCTGCGAACCGGTGATCCGGCGCGCCACCTTCGAGGCTTGCCTGGTCAACCCGACGGGGCCGAACTGCGCCGTGGTGTTGCCGCCCATCGAGGTGTGCAAGGTGAATCCGGGCCAGGAAGGCTGCGCCCAGACCGTGCAGGTGACCTTCGATTCCTGCCTGGTGGACCCGGGCGCCCCGGTGTGCGAAGGCGTGCTGCCGACGCTGTCGGAGTGCATCGTCAAGCCAGGCGCCCCGGGCTGCGGCGTGGTGCTGCCGACCTTGGCGCAGTGCATCGGCAGCCCGTCCCTGCAGGGTTGCGAAGTGCGCCTGCCGAAGCTGGCGCAATGCGTGGTGTCGCCAAACCTGCAAGGCTGCGAAGCGGTGCTGCCGACGGCCGTGCTGTGCTCGAAAGATCCGACCCTGCCGGCCTGCCAGGTATCGACCCCCGGCCAGGGCAAGGCGACCGCACCGATCGACGACACGCAGCGCGTGGCGGTCAACCTGATCAACCGCCAGAACGAGGCGAAGGCCGATGCGGGCCAGGGCGGTCCGGAACAGCCGGAGAAGAACGAGAAGCAGGCCGGTCCTGCGTCCGCGGAGAACACTGGAGTGAAGAATGAAAAACCTGCTGCAAAAATGTACTGCAATTAAGGCGCTGCTGTTCGCGCTGCTGCTCGGTGCCGGCGGCGCGGCCTGGGCGGCGCAGGTGGCCGGCATGGTGACGCACCTGAGCGGCCCGCTGCTGGCGAAGAAGGCGGACGGCAGCGTCAAGGTGCTGGCTCTGCGTTCCGAGATCGAAAGCGGCGACACCCTGGTGTCGGAGAAGAACACCTACGCCCAGATCAAGTTCGTGGACAACAGCGAGATCACGCTGCGCCCCGGCACCACCTTCAAGGTCGAGAACTTCTCCTATGACGAGAACAAGCCGGAAGCGGACAACGCCAGCTACAGCCTGGTGAAGGGCGGCCTGCGCTCGATCACCGGCCTGATGGGCAAGCGCAACAAGGAAAAGTTCTCGCTCAAGACGCCGACCGCGACCATCGGCATCCGCGGCACCACCTTCGTGGCGCAGTACGTGCCGCCACCACCGCCGGCCGGCATACGCATCGAGTACAACACCAGTGCGCTGCCGCCGTCGAACCCGGCGGAAAAGACACCGATTGGCGCGGGCGGCAAGCTGCCCCGTGGTGCGGACGGTCCGGCGCCGCCGCCCCTGGCCCCGGGCCTGCACCTGCAGGTGACCGACGGCGCCATCATCGTCACCAACAATGGCGGCGCGCTCGGTTTCCAGGCCGGCCAGTTCGGCTATGTGCCGAACGTGAACCAGCCGCCGGTGATCGTGCCGTCGAACCCGGGCATCCAGTTCGTTCCGCCGCCGAGCTTCGACGCCGGCAGCGGCGGTCCGGTGGCCAGCAATGGCGCAGGACCCGGACAGGGACAGTCGACCGACTGCATCGTACGCTGACCGTGTCCTCCACCAAAACCCCGCGGCTCCCGGCCGCGGGGTTTTGTCATTGTTGGGAGGCCGCGCGCTCGAGCAGCAGTTCGCGCTCGCGCGCGTTGGAAGTCAGGGCGGCGGCGCGTTCGAATTCTTGCTTCGCTTCGCGCCCGCGTCCGAGCTTGGCGAGCAGGTCGCCGCGCACGCTCGGCAGCCAGTGGTAGCCGACCAGCTTGCCGCCGGCGGCCAGCTGGTCGACCAGGGCCAGCCCGGCGGCCGGCCCGTCCGCCATGCCGACGGCGACCGCGCGGTTGAGCTCCACCACCGGCGAGGGCTGGATCGCGGCCAGCTCCGCGTACAGGTCCGCGATGCGGCGCCAGTCGGTCAGCTCGGCGCGGTGGGCGCGGGCGTGGCAGGCCGCGAGTTCGGCCTGCAGCACGTAGGGGCCGCGCGGCAGGTCCAGCTTCGCGGCGCGTTCCAGGGCTGCCAGCCCACGCCGGATCAGCACCCCGTCCCAGCGTGCACGGTCCTGCTCGAGCAGCAGCACCGGCTTGCCGGCGCCGTCCAGGCGCGCATGCATGCGCGAGGCCTGCAATTCCATCAGGGCCACCAGGCCGTGCACCTCCGGTTCGCCGGGCGCGAGTTCGGCCAGGATGCGGCCCAGGCGCAGGGCTTCCTCGAGCAGCTGCGGGCGCATCCAGTCTTCGCCGGCGGTGGCCGAGTAGCCTTCGTTGAAGACCAGGTAGACCACTTCCAGCACCGTTCCCAGGCGTTCGTCGAGTTCCTCGGGCGGCGGCAGCTCGAAGGCGACCCTGGCCTCGCCCAGGCTGCGCTTGGCGCGCACGATGCGCTGGGCCATGGTGGCTTCCGGCACCAGGAAGGCGCGCGCGATTTCCGGGGTCGACAGGCCGCCCAGCAGCTTGAGGGTGAGCGCCACCCTGGCGTCGGCCGGCAGCACCGGGTGGCAGGCGGTGAACATCAGGCGCAGCATGTCGTCCTGGAACACATCGCCCCGCTTGTCGTCCAGGCTGTCGGAGAAGTCGGGCACCACGAGCGCCTCCTGGGCCTCGAGGTCGAGGCCGATCTGTTCCAGTTTGTCGCGCAGCGAGCGGTCGCGCCGCAGGCGGTCGAGGGCGTTGTTGCGCGCGGCGGTGAGCAGCCAGGCGCCGGGACGCTCGGGAATGCCGTCCCGGGGCCAGTGCTCGAGCGCCGCGACCAGCGCGTCCTGGGCCAGCTCCTCGGCCAGCCCGACGTCGCGCACGATACGCGCCACGCTCGCGACGATGCGGGCCGACTCGATACGCCAGACGCCCGCAATCGCCTGATCGACGCTGGCGTCCATCAGGCCTGCGCCGGGGGCATCGACGCCATATAGGCCAGCTCCCAGATATGGCCGTCCGGGTCTTCGAAGCCGTGCTGGTACATGAAGCCGTAGTCGCGCGCTTCGGCCGGCACGCTGCCGCCGGCTTCGCGCGCCTTGGCCACCATCTCGTCGACCGCCGCGCGGCTGTCGCGCGACAGGCAGACCAGCACCTCGGTGCTGTCCCTGGCGCTTGAGATCGGCTTGCGCGTGAAGCCCTGGAAGAAGGGCTCGGCCAGCAGCATCACATAGGCGTCGGGATTGACGATCATGCAGGCGGCGTTCTGGTCGCTGAACTGGGGATTGAAGCTGAAGCCGAGCGCGCCGAAGAAGGCCTTGCTGCGTTCGAGGTCCTTGACCGGGAGGTTCACGTAGATCTGGGTATGCATCATTGCTCCTTGTGGGCTTGGGCGTAGGCGGGGAGGTCGTCCATCTCGTACAGCGGGCGCACTTCGATCTCGGCCGCGGCGTCCTCGCCGTGCGGGTTGGGGAAGCGGCGCGCCCATTCGAGCGCTTCTTCGCGCGAGCGGACCTGGATCAGGGTGTAGCCGGCGATCAGCTCCTTGGTCTCGGCGAAGGGGCCGTCGATCACGCTGCGCTGCTTGCCTTTGTAGCGGATGCGCCAGCCCTGGCTGCTCGGCTTGAGGCCGTTGGCGTCGAGCAAGACGCCGGCGCGGGCCAGTTCCTGGTGGTACTCGCCCATCGCGGCGAACAGGCTGGCGTCGGGCATGACGCCCGCTTCCGTCGCGCCGGTCGCCTTGACGATGATCATGAAACGCATGTCGTTCTCCTTGGTTGGAAAGCGGCGCATGCCGCCTTTCATTCCCTACGACGAACGGCGGCGCGGCGTTTCGACATCGCCGCTGATATTTTTTTATGTTTCGAAGCAGGGCGCCAAGGCGCGCACCTCGACCGTCGCCCATTCGGCGGCTGGGCAGGTCTGCGCCAGGGCCACGGCTTCCTCGCGCGTGTCCACGTTGACCAGGAAGAAGCCGCCAACCATTTCCTTGGCTTCCGCGAAGGGGCCGTCGACGATGCGCGCCCGGCCGCCGCCGGTGCTGACGCGCACTGCGTGCTCGGTCGAGGCCAGCGATTCGCCGCCCAGCAGCAGGCCGCGGGCTTTCAGGTCGTCGCCCCAGCGCAGCATGCGGTCGTAGACGGCGCGGCCTTCCGGATCGCTGCGGGTGGCGCGCTGGCCGACGGGTTCGTGGATCAGCAACATGTGGGGCATCCCGGTCTCCTTGTGTATGGTGAATCGAGCTATTTTAAGCGGGCCATGGCGGCGCGCAAGCCCAGCTGCACTGCCAGGGCGCACACCGTGGCCGCGAGGAAGGCCGGCGCCAGCGGCTGGGCGCGCAGCAGCAGGGCCAGCACCAGGCAGAACACGGCGAAGGCATAGTAGCCGCGCACCATGCCGCGCAGCAGGTCGACCGCGAAGCCGGGGCCGGAGCTGCGGTGCGAGAAGCCGACCAGCACCGTGCTCATGACCGGGAACATGGCGAACATGCCGCTCAGGCGCGGGCCCATCTGGGCGGCGGCGGCGGTGACGGCCAGGGTCAGGAACGCCCCGGCGGCCATGCGCCAGGGCAGGTCGCGGGCCGGGGCGGCGGAGGTCTTGCGCGCATCGATCTTGCCGATCAGGCGCGGGGCGGCGAGCAGGGCGGCGAGGACGGCGGCAAAGCCGGCCCACAGCGGGAATTCGAGGCTGCGCAGCAGGGCGACGCTCAGGGCCCAGGCGAGCAGGGCGGCGGTCATGGAGGCGAACACGCCCTGGCGCTTCGCCATGCGGGCGTAGGCGACGCTGAAAACCAGGATGGCCAGCACGGCGAGCAGGGTGTTGGCGGCGGCGGTGGCGGCGAAGTCGCTGCCCTGTTCGAGGGCGATGGCCAGCAGGATGGGGCCGGAGACGATGGGGAAGGCGGAGAGCCAGCCGGCGACCTTGGGGCCCCAGCGGCGGCCTGCGAGGGTAACGGCGGCGATGAGGGAGGGGACGAGCAGGAGTTTTAGTAAGAGGGGCATTCTTGTTGTTGTGGTGAACGGTGAAAATGGTGGTGTGCTGCGAACTTGGGTTCCGGCCTTCGCCGGAACGACGGTTTATGAGCTAGCGGCTAGCTCCAGCACGTCGTTCCGGCGAAGGCCGGAACCCAAGTCCGTCGCGTCGTGCTAACGCGGTTTCATCCGCACGGCATACAGGCAAATAAAAAGCCCGCCATCTGGCGGGCTCTCCGGAGCGAAAACGGTCAAAGCACGTCGCTCGCGTGATCGGCCAGGCGCGAGCGCTCGCCGCGCGCCAGGGTCACGTGCCCGCTATGCCCCCAGCCCTTGAAGCGGTCGACCACATAGGTCAGGCCGCTCGAGCCTTCGGTGAGATACGGCGTATCGATCTGCGCGATATTCCCCAGGCACAGGATCTTGGTGCCCGGGCCCGCGCGCGTGACCAGGGTCTTCATCTGCTTCGGCGTCAGGTTCTGCGCCTCGTCGATGATCAGGAACTTGTTCACGAAGGTGCGGCCGCGCATGAAGTTGAGCGACTTGATCTTGATGCGCGAGCGGATCAGGTCCTGGGTCGCGGCGCGGCCCCAGTCGCCGGCGTCGCCGTCGGACTTCATCAGCACTTCCAGGTTGTCGTCGAAAGCGCCCATCCAGGGCGACATCTTCTCTTCCTCGGTGCCCGGCAGGAAGCCGATGTCCTCGCCCACCGGCACCGTCACGCGGGTGACGATGATCTCGTTGTACAGCTTGGTCTCCAGCACCTGGGCCAGGCCCGCGGCCAGGGCCAGCAGGGTCTTGCCGGTGCCGGCCTGGCCGAGCAGGGTGACGAAGTCGCACTCCGGATTCATCAACAGGTTCAGCGCGAAGTTCTGCTCGCGGTTGCGCGCGGTGATGCCCCACACGTTGTTCTTGTTGTGGCTGTAGTCGCGCAGGGTCTCCAGCACGGCGGTCTTGCCGTTGATCTGCTTGACCTGGGCGTAGAAGGGCGAGTCGCCATCCTTCGGTTCCAGGTAGACGAACTGGTTCACCATCAGGCTGGGCACCACCGGCCCGGTGATGCGGTAGAAGGTCGAGGAATAGCCGTTGCGGTTCTCCTGCCACGACTCGATGTCCTTGCCATGGCTGTCCCAGAAGTCTTCCGGCAGCTGGACGATGCCCGAGTACAGCAGGTCGGTGTCTTCCAGCACATGGTCGTTGAAGTAGTCCTCGGCCGGCAGGCCCATGGCGCGCGCCTTGATGCGCATGTTGATGTCCTTGGACACCAGCACGATGGCACGGCCGGCCATTTCTTCCTCGAGCGCGCGCACCACGCCCAGGATCTGGTTGTCGGCCTTGCCCGAGGGCAGGCCTTCCGGCAGCGGGGCGGCGCCCAGCCTGGTCTGGAAGTACAGGCGGCCCTTGGCGTCCTTGTTGCCCAGCTTGGCCAGCGGGATGCCGGCCTCGATCGCGTCGTCGTCGACGTTGGCGATCAGGGCGTCGAGGGTGCGCGAGACCTGGCGCGCGTTACGCGCGACTTCCGACATCCCCTTCTTGTGGTTGTCGAGTTCTTCCAGGGTCATCATCGGCAGGTAGACGTCGTGTTCCTCGAAGCGGAACAGCGAGGTCGGGTCGTGCATCAGGACGTTCGTGTCGAGCACGAAGACCTTGGTGATGCCGGACTTGTCGGCCTTGCGGCTGGTGGACGACTTGACGGTGACTTCGACCGGCTTGTGCTTGGCTGGATGCGGCTGGTCGGCATCGGTCTCGCGCAGCTTGGCCACGGTGGCCGGGGCGCTGCGCTGGGTCTCGCCGCGTTCCGGCGCGGGCACGGCAGCAAGCGCAGGGGCCGGCGCGGCCTTCTTGCGCGGGCGAGTCTTGGGCGCAGGCACGGCCTGGCCGCTGATCAGCTCTTCGAGTTCGCTGTCGGTCTGGGTGGATGCGGGACGGACCGGCGACTTGCCGGGTTCCGCCTTCGGGTAATCTTTGGCCAGCAGCATGGTGGCTGGCTTGGTAGGCATTTTGGGCAGTGGCATCAGGGTCTCAATCTCAAAAAAGACGGGAAGGCCGAACACGCGCGGGCCACAGGGCCGCGCCGTCGTTCGGAATCGGTACTCGGGGAACTTGCTGCTTGCGAACGTGGCCCGGAATGTGCCCGGGCCGGCAGGCAGCCAGATTGGATTGATGCGGATGTGTTGCGGGTTGACTCAAAATAGGCGATAGCAATCCAGAAGTTGTTTACCTGGAGCCATCCTTTAAGGCTGGCTCTTCAAAAATTCCAGCACTTCGGCGACGTGATCATTGACTTTCACGCCACGCCATTCTTTCACCAATCGGCCTTGAGCGTCAATGACAAACGTACTGCGCTCGACCCCCCGTACCTGCTTGCCATACATATTCTTCATTTTCATGACATTGAACTGGTTGCAGACGGCCTCTTCCGGGTCGGAAATCAGTTCGAAGGGCAGGCCCAGCTTGCCTTTGAAGTTCTCGTGCGAGCGCAGCGAATCGCGGCTCAGGCCATAGATCTCGGCGCCCAGCGCCTGGAACTCGGGATAGGCTTCGCGGAAGTTGATGCTCTCGGTGGTGCATCCCGGGGTGTTGTCCTTGGGATAGAAGTACAGCACCGTGTACTTGGCGGGACGGCCGGCCAGCTCGAAGGTCAGGCCGCTGGTCATCGGCGCGGAGAAGGGGGCAATTGGTGCGGCGGTTGGGCTCTCGGCCACGGGCGTCTCCTGGGCAGTGGCAGCGCGGCGCGCTGCGCGTTCATCCTCCCTGGCGCGCAGGGAGCGGCAGTGCGCATGATAATCCCGCACCGCCACCGCAGGCTAGTCCCGGGCTGCCAAGGTAACAATTTTCGCCAAGATGGAGACGTGTTTCTTTATTTCAAGAGGCCTGCTCGATAATCAGCGCCAGGGTCACCTTGCGGCCTTCGCCCATCAGGATGTTATAGGTGCGGCAGGCGGCCTGGCTGTCCATGCATTCGACGCCGATGCGCAAGCTGGACAGGCTGGCGACCAGTTTCGGGTGCACGAAGCGCTGGCGCTCGCCGGTGCCGAGCACGACCACGTCCGGCGCGTCCTTGGCGATTTCCTCGAAATGGGCGTTCGTCAAATCTTCGAAACGCGCCACGTTCCAGGGGCGGGGCGGGACTTCGGGCATGACCGTAAGGCTGAAATCGAAGCGCTGGGCGTTGATTTCGACCCCCTTGGCGTCGTAACCGGTCACGGTCTGGTATTGTTGAGTGTTGTCGGAGTGGAGCTTCATTGTCGTGCTTTGTCAGAGGGCAGGGGATCGGTCATTGTACCGAAATCGGCAAGGTTGCTTGATTTGTGCGCTTGCGGCAGAATGGTATTTTTCGCACTGCAACATAACGCTTTCTTCCAGAGGATATCTTGCGACCGATTTCCAAATCAAACAAACTCGACGACGTTTGCTATGAAATCCGCGGCCCCGCCTTGGAAAAGGCGCGCCAGATGGAAGACGACGGGCAGAAGATCATCAAGCTCAACATCGGCAACCTGGCCGTGTTCGGCTTCGATCCGCCGGACGAGATCGTGCACGACATGATCCGCAACATGCAGGGCGCGGCCGGCTATACCGACTCCAAGGGCATGTTTGCGCCGCGCAAGGCGGTCATGCACTACACCCAGGAAAAGAACATCCAGGGCGTCGGCATCGACGACATCTACCTGGGCAACGGCGCCTCCGAGCTGATCGTGATGGCGATGCAAGGCCTGCTGAACAACGGCGACGAAGTGCTGGTGCCCGCGCCCGACTACCCGCTCTGGACCGCGGCCGTGAGCCTGGCCGGCGGCAGTCCCGTCCACTACGTGTGCGACGAGCAGTCCGGCTGGTTCCCCGACATCGAGGACATGCGCAAGAAGATCACGCCGAACACGCGCGCGATCGTCGTCATCAACCCGAACAACCCGACCGGCGCCCTGTACCCGCGCGAAGTGCTGCTCGAGATCGTGGAGCTGGCGCGCCAGCACCAGCTGATCGTCTACGCCGACGAGATCTACGACAAGACCCTGTACGACGAAGAAGAGCACGTCTCGATCGCCTCGCTCGCCGACGACGTGCTGTTCCTGACCCTGAACGGCCTGTCGAAGAACTACCGTTCCTGCGGCTACCGCGCCGGCTGGATGACGGTGTCGGGCGAGAAGCGCCACGCCAGGGGCTATATCGAAGGCCTGAACATGCTGGCCTCGATGCGCCTGTGCGCCAACGCGCCGGGCCAGTACGCGATCCAGACCGCCCTCGGCGGCTACCAGAGCATCGCCGACCTGGTGGGCCCGGGCGGCCGCCTGCTCAAACAGCGCGACCTCGCGCACAAACTGCTTACCGACATTCCGGGCGTGAGCTGCGTGAAGCCAAAAGCCGCGCTGTACATGTTCCCGCGCCTCGACCCGAAGATGTACCCGATCACGGACGACCAGCAGTTCATCTGCGAACTGCTGTCCGAGGAAAAAGTGCTGCTGGTGCAAGGCACCGGCTTCAACTGGATCGCCCCGGATCACTTCCGGCTGGTGTTCCTGCCCAATTCCGACGACCTGGCCGACGCTTGCGGACGCATCGCGCGCTTCCTCGACGGCTACCGACGGCGCCATGGACGCGCCTAGACTTCAACGAGAAACAACACCATGAAACCCATCAAAGTTGGCCTACTGGGGCTCGGCACTGTCGGTGCCGGCACCTTTAACGTTCTTCAGCGCAACCAGGAAGAGATCCGCCGCCGTGCCGGCCGCGGCATCGAAATTACCATGGCGGCAGTGCGCAATATTGAACGGGCACGCCAGCTGACCGGGAACAGCATTGAGGTGGTGGCCGACCCGTTCGCCGTGGTCAACCATCCCGACATCGACATCGTCGTGGAACTGATCGGCGGCTACGAACTGCCGCGCGAGCTGGTGCTCAAGGCGATCGCCAACGGCAAGCACGTGGTCACCGCCAACAAGGCCCTGTTGGCGCTGCACGGCAACGAAATCTTCGCCGCCGCCCAGGACAAGGGCGTGACGGTGGCCTTCGAAGCGGCGGTGGCCGGCGGCGTGCCGATCATCAAGGCGCTGCGCGAAGGCCTGACCGCCAACCGCATCGAATCGGTGGCCGGCATCATCAACGGCACCACCAACTTCATCCTGTCCGAAATGCGCGAGAAGGGCCTGGACTTCGCGACGGTGCTCAAGCAGGCGCAGGAGCTGGGCTATGCCGAGGCTGACCCGACCTTCGACATCGAAGGCGTGGATGCGGCGCACAAGCTGACCATCATGTCGGCGATCGCCTTCGGCATCCCGGTGCAGTTCGACAAGGCCTATATCGAGGGCATCAGCAAGCTGGAAGCGGCCGACATCCGCTATGCCGAGCAGCTGGGCTACCGCATCAAGCTGCTGGGCATCACGCGCCGCACCCGCACCGAAAGCGGCGACGGCATCGAACTGCGCGTGCACCCGACCCTGATCCCGGCCGCGCGCCTGATCGCCAACGTGGAGGGCGCGATGAACGCCGTGCTGGTGCAGGCCGACGCCGTCGGCGCCTCGCTCTACTACGGCAAGGGCGCCGGTTCGGAGCCGACCGCCTCGGCCGTGATCGCCGATTTGGTCGACGTGACCCGCCTGGCGACCGTGGACCCGTACTGCCGCGTGCCGCACCTGGCCTTCCAGCCGGGCGAGATGACCGACGTGGCGATCGTGCCGATGTCCGAGATCACCACCAGCTACTACCTGCGCGTGCACGTGAAGGACCAGCTGGGCGTGATGGCCGACCTGACCCGCATCCTGGCCGACGCCGGCATCTCGATCGACGCCGTGCTGCAGAAGGAGCCGGGCGACCAGACCGACCTCGACATCATCATGCTGACCCACCAGACGCGCGAGAAGAACATCGACGCGGCGATCGCCAAGATCGAGCAGCTGCCGGCGGTGATCAGCAAGGTCACCCGCATCCGTCTCGAAGCCCTGAGCTGATCCGGCGCCGCTGCGCGGCGAACATGATACGGAAACGACGGCCTGGGCCGTTTTTCCGTATCATTTTTTTTGCCCGGGTTTCGCCCAGGCCGCGTCAACAGATGGGCGGCATGTCCCACTGGACCGGTATCGTTCCCCGCACCGTATCGGGCAGGTGGCCGGGCAAATGGCGCTGTGGCTGGGCCTCGTCGTCGTCGAGGAGGGCGGTGGTCAGGAGGAGCAGATCCTGCTCGATGTGCTCGAACAGCGCGCTGGCGACGCTGGCGTAGCAAACGTGGAAGTTGGCGGAAGTCATCCGCGGATTCTACCTGCGCTGCACTGCAGCATGGCTCCGGAACGGGGCCTGCTTGAGCCATTTCAATCAGGTATTGTTTGAAACATACAGTTTGATTTCGCACGCCCGTCCAGCGCCACGATTCGTGTTCAATAGCGCGTCGCCAAGTGACATGGGTATCGAGACCTGCGACCGCAGGTATCCCTTCCGGCTACCGGATAATGAATGTGAGAAACAGCGTTTGTTTACCGGGGTCCGCCGTTGTACATTACGCACTCCCGTCCAGCGAACCTTTTTCAGCGAATTTGCGCATGAGCCAACCGAACCAGTTTTCCCTGCTGACGCAGCGCCGTTTTGGCCCCTTCTTCTGGACCCAGTTCCTGGGCGCCTTCAACGACAACTTGTTCAAGACCGCGCTGCTGGTCGTGCTGACCTATGACGCGCTGTCCTGGACCACGCTCGATCCGGCCCTGCTGAACAACCTGATCCCGGGCCTGTTCATCCTGCCCTTCGTGCTGTTCTCGGCCACCGCCGGCCAGGTCGCGGACAAGTTCGACAAGGGCCAGCTGGCGCGCTTCGTCAAGCTGCTCGAGATCGCCATCATGCTGGTGGCCTGCATCGGCTGGCTGACCCACACGCTGTGGCTGCTGGTGGCGGCCGTGGCCGGCATGGGCCTGCATTCGACCCTGTTCGGCCCGGTCAAGTACGCCTACCTGCCGCAGCAGCTCAAGCCCGAAGAACTGGTGGGCGGCAACGGCGTCATCGAGATGGGCACCTTCGTCGGCATCCTGCTGGGCGAAGTCGCCGGCGCCGTGCTGGTGGCCACCAAGCCTTTCGGCATCGAGCTGGTGGCGGGCGCCACCCTGGGCTGCGCGGTGCTGGGCTTGCTTGCCAGCTGGCGGATTCCGCCGTCGCCGGCCCCGGCGCCGGAGCTGAAAATCAGCCGCAACCCGTTTGCCGAATCGATCCGCAACCTGAACTTCTCGCGCCAGAACCGTACCGTGTTCCTGTCGATGCTGGGCAATTCCTGGTTCTGGTTCTACGGCGCGCTGGTGCTGGCGCAATTCCCGCTGTTCGCCAAGGACTACCTGCACGGCGACCACAGCGTGTTCGTGCTGCTGCTGACCGTGTTCTCGCTCGGGATCGGCGCCGGCTCGCTGCTGTGCGAGCGCCTGTCGGGCCGCAAGGTCGAGATCGGCCTGGTGCCCTTCGGCTCGATCGGCCTGTCGGTGTTCGGCATCGACCTGTATTTCGCCAGCAGCGCCTATGCCGGGACCGCCGCGGTGGACGCCTTCGCGCTGCTGGCCCAGCCGGGCGTGCCGCGCATCCTGGCCGACATCGTCCTGATCGGCATCTTCGGCGGCTTCTTCATCGTGCCGCTGTTCGCCCTGATCCAGACCCGCTGCGACCAGAAGCACGTCTCGCGCACCATCGCCGGCATGAACATCCTCAACGCCCTGTTCATGGTGGCCTCGGCCGGCGTGGCGATCCTGCTGCTGGGGCAGGGCTTCACCATTCCCGAAATGTTCCTGGTCACGGCCCTGCTGAACGCCCTGGTGGCGGTCTACATCTTCTCGCTGGTGCCGGAATTCCTGATGCGCTTCCTGGCCTGGCTCCTGATCCACACCGTCTACCGCGTGCGTACCGTGGACATGGCGCGCATTCCGGAACAGGGCCCGGCGGTCCTGGTGTGCAACCACGTCAGCTACGTCGACGCGCTGGTGATCGGCGCCGCCAGCCCGCGTCCGATCCGCTTCGTGATGGACCACCGCATCTTCAAGACGCCTTTCCTGAGCTGGCTGTTCCGCGCCGCCAAGACCATCCCGATCGCGCCGGCCAAGGAAGACCCGTGGGTGATGGAGAAGGCCTTCGTGGACATCGCCCATGCGCTGCACGACGGTGAACTGGTCTGCATCTTCCCGGAAGGGAAGCTGACCTCGACCGGCGAGATCAGCGAGTTCCGCGCCGGGATCGCCAAGATCGTCGCGCGCAGCCAGGTGCCCGTGATTCCGATGGCCCTGCGCGGCCTGTGGGGCAGCATGTTCACCCGCGACAAGACCAACCTGTTCGAGCGCCGCATCGAGCGCGGCGTGCGCTCCAAGCTGGCGCTGGCGGTCGGCCTGCCGGTCACACCGGACAAGGCCACGCCCGAGTACCTGCAGGAGCAGGTGCTGGCCCTGCGCGGCGACTGGAAGTAGGAGCCGGTCCTTTCATACGCATCTCCGGTGGGCTGAAAGCTGATTGAAAGCTTGAGGCCCATATAGTTGATCAAACAGCAGCGCACCGCGACTGCCACGATTACAACAACCGGAGACCTTATGAAGAAGTCGGCCCTCGCGCTCGCCGTCCTGGCAGCGCTTTCCCTGAACCAGTCCGCCAACGCCCAATCGAACGTCCAGGTCTATGGCCTGATCGACGCCGGCGTCGAAGTCGTCAACCATGCCGACGCCGACGGCGGCAGCATGGCGCGCGTCGTCTCGGGCGGCAAGAATACCTCGCGCTGGGGCCTGCGCGGCAGCGAAGACCTGGGCGGCGGCCTGAAGGCCGTCTATACCCTCGAAGGCGGCATCCTGATGGACACCGGCGCATCGGACGGCCCGCTGTTCAAGCGCCAGGCCAACGTCGGCCTGGAAGGCGGTTTCGGCCGCGTGATCATCGGCCGCTCCTTCACCACCACCTATGACCTGGTGATCAAGTTCGACCCGATGGGCTTCGCGCCCAACTATTCCTGGGCCACCACCGGCGGCGCCACCGGCCCGTCGAAATACGGCATGACCACCGCCTTCGACAACCTGGTCAAGTACACCGGCACCACCAAGTCGGGCGACAGCACCTTCACCTACGGCGCCAGCATCGGCCTGGGCGAACAGCCGGCCCACGAATCCGACGGCCGCAAGGTCGCGGTCGGCGGTTCCTGGTTCGCCAACGGCGTCGGCCTGATGGCGTCCTGGGAGCAGGTCAACGGCCTGACCCTGGCCGCCACCGGCCGCCGCGACCAGACCAATGTCTTCCACTTGGGCGCCGACTACAAGACCGGCCCGTGGCGCTACACGGCCGGCATGCGCGGCTACAAGCTGGAATCGGGCAAGGCGGCCACGCCGGACCTGCGCGCCGATACCTACTGGGGCGGCGTCAGCTTCGTGACCGGCAAGGCCACTCTGACCGGCGCCGTCTATCACATCAACACCAGGAACCTGCCGGCGGCGCGCGACGCCAACCCGACCATGCTCGTGGCGCGCATGCTGTACGCGCTGTCCAAGCGCACCGACTTGTATCTGTCGGCGGCGCACGCCAAGGCCGACAACGGCCAGCTGGTCGGCCTGTCGCGCGACGACGCGGGCATGGGCACGACGCAGACCGGCGTCACCGCAGGCATCCAGCACCGCTTCTGATGCGCAGGCGCGGACCCACGGTTCCGATGCACGCCATGACCATCCTGCGATTCCTCTCCAGCGCTTTGCTGTGCGCGGCCTGCATGGCAGGTTCCGCGCACGGCGGCGAGGCCGAGTGCATCGTGCCGTCCAAGCCGGGCGGCGCGATGGACCTGACCTGCAAGCTGGCGCGCAAGGCCCTGCCGGAAGGGCCGGGCGATCCCCGCTTGAGGCTGAGCTACATGCCGGGCGGGATCGGCGCCGTGGCCTGGCACGCGCTGGTCTCGCAGCGGCGCGCCGAGCCCGACACCCTGGTCGCGTTCTCCGGCGGCTCGCTGCTCAATCTCGCCCAGGGCAAGTTCGGCAAGGCCACCGCCGACGACGTGCGCTGGGTGGCCGCGCTGGGCGCCGACTACGGCATGATCGCGGTCCGCGCGGATGCGCCCTGGCGCAGCCTGGGCGAGCTGGTGGAGGCGATCCGGCGCGATCCGCAGGCCGTGCTGATCGGCGTATCCGGCACCATCGGCAGCCAGGACTGGATGAAGATGGCGCTGCTGGCGCGCCTTGCAGGCATCGACCCGAAGCAGCTGCGCTTCGTCGCCCTCGAAGGCGGCGGCGAGGGCTTTACCGCGATGGCCGGCGGCCACGTGCAGGCGATATCGGGCGACGCCTCCGAAGCCTCGCTGTACGCCGGCCCCGGCAAGGTGCGCGTGCTGGCGGTGCTGTCCGAAAAGCGCCTGCCGGGCGTGCTGGCGAAGGTGCCCACCGCGCGCGAGCAGGGCTACGACCTGGTCTGGCCGGTGATCCGCGGCGTGTGGATGGGGCCCGACGTGCCGGACGCCGACTACCGCCGCTGGGTCGCCGCCTTCGAGCGCATGCAAGCCGCGCCCGGCTTCGCGCGCCTGCGCGAGCAGGCCGGCCTGACTCCCTTTTCCCTCACCGGGGAGGCCCTGACCCGGTACATCAAGCAGGCAGTCACCGACTACAACCGGCAAGCCAGGCAGTTCAAGCTGGTACGCCAACACTAACGAAAAACACAAGGAGACAACATGAACATCAAGCACACCCTGATCGCCGCAGCCGTCGCCGCCTTCATCGCCGCCCCGGCCCTGGCGCAGGTGCCGGCCGGCTATCCGGCGGCCTACCAGCAGATCGTCGACGGCGCCAGGAAGGAGGGCAAGCTGGTCGTCTACGGCGCCACCGACAGCAAGGCCGCGCAGCCGCTGATCAAGGACTTCAACGTCCTCTATCCGGGCATCACGGTCGAGTACAACGACATGAACTCGACCGAAGTCTACAACCGCTTCATTTCCGAGAACGCGGCCGGCGGCGACACCGCCGACGTGCTGTGGTCCTCCGCCATGGACCTGCAGATGAAGCTCGCCGCGGGCGGCCATGCGATGCCGTACAAGTCGGTCGAAGCGGGCAAGATCCCGGGCTGGGCGGTGTGGAAGGACACGGCCTACGGCACCACCTTCGAGCCGGCCGCCTTCGTCTACAACAAGCGCCTGGTGACCGGCGCCGACATTCCGCAGACCCATGCCGACTTCGCGCGCATCATCGCGCAGCCGAAGTTCCAGGACAAGGTCACCACCTACGACATCGAGAAATCCGGCGTCGGCTTCATGTTCATCACCCAGGACGAGCGCGACTTCCCGCAGTTTAAGCCGCTGCTGCAAGCCTTCGGCACGGCCCGGGTGCGCGTGCAGTCCTCGACCGGCACCATGCTCGAGCGGATCTCGTCGGGCGAGAACCTGATCGGCTACAACGTGCTGGGCTCCTACGCGCTGGTGCGCGCCAAGACCGATCCCTCGCTGGGCGTGGTGCTGCCGAAGGACTACACCCTGATCATCTCGCGCGTCCAGTTCATCAACAAGGCGGCCAAGCATCCGAACGCCGCCAAGCTGTGGATGGACTACCTGCTGTCCAAGCGCGGCCAGACCGTGATCTCCGACGCCTCGAAGCTGTATGCGATCCGCGCCGACGTCACCGGCGAGACCACCTCGAGCGACTTGATCAAGATGGTGGGCGAGAAGAACATCAAGCCGCTGCCGGTCAGCCCGGCCGTGGCGGAATACCTGGATCCGGCCATCCGCATGGCCTTCCTCAAGGAGTGGAAAGCCACCGCCGGCAAGAAGTAAGAAGCGCGGTTCCCATGGCGGGCCGCCGGCCCGCCGATTTGCTGCCTGATCGGATCTCCCCATGTCTACCTTCTCCCTGCCTGGCGCACGCCTGCCGTCGCGGGCCGCGCCGCATGCGCCCAAGGCGCGCAAGCCGCGCCTGAACTGGCCGCGCGCCATCGTCGTCCTGCTCGCCTGCCTGGCGATCTTCCTGCCGCTGTTCCTGGTGTTCTACCAGAGTGTCCTGACGGCGCCTTTCTTCATGCCGGACAAGGCGCTCGGCCTGGACGCCTACCGCTTCATTTTCGACGACAGCGACTTCTGGATGGCCTTCAAGAACGGCCTGCTGCTGGCCACCGGCCTGGCCGTGATCGCCGTGCCGCTGGGCGGCATGCTGGCCTTCCTGATGGTGCGCACCGACCTGCCGGGCCGCGGCTGGATCGGGCCGCTGCTGCTGGTGCCGATCTTCGTGTCGCCGATGGTCATGGGCTTCGGCTATGTGGTGGCGATGGGCCCGGTCGGCTTCTATTCGACCTGGGTGCACGGACTGATCGGCGTGGTGCCCTGGAACGTGTATTCCTTCACCAGCATCGTCGTGATCGCCGGCCTGACCCACGTGCCGCACGTCTACCTGTACGCCTCGTCCGCCCTGAAGAGCCTCGGCTCGGACGTCGAGGAGGCGGCGCGCGTCTCCGGCGCTTCGCCGCTGCAGGTGATGTTCAACGTCTCCCTGCCGATGATCATGCCGGCCCTGGCCTATGCCGGCGTGCTGGTGTTCTTCCTCGGCTTCGAGGTGTTCGGCCTGGTGCTGGTGCTGGGCGACCCGGAAGGCCACCTGGTGCTGGCCACCTACCTGTACAAGCTGACCAACAAGCTCGGCACCCCGTCCTACCACCTGATGGCGGCCGTCGCCGTGTGCCTGGTGGCGGTGACCATGCCGCTGGTGATGCTGCAGCGCTGGCTGCTGAAGTCGGCCAACAAATACGTCTCGATCAAGGGCAAGGGCGCGCGCCAGAAGCCGCTCGCCCTGGGCAAGTGGAAGTGGCTGGCGCTGGCCCTGCTGGGCGGCTGGGTCGCGGTCACCATCGTGGTGCCGCTGTCGGGCATCGTGCTGCGCTCCTTCGTCCAGTACTGGGGCGAGGGTGTGAACCTGGCCGACGTCCTGACCCTGCAGCACTTCCGCGACATCTTCGAACAGCACTCGCTGGTGCGCGGCATCATCAATACGATCCTGATCGGCGTGATCGGCGGCGCCCTGGCCGTGGTCTGCTACACCGCGATCGCCCTGGCCATGCACCGCAAGCCGGACGGCGTGACCCGCCTGCTCGACTACAGCGTGCTGGTGCCGCGCGCGGTGCCGGGCCTGCTGGCCGGCCTGTCCTTCCTGTGGGTCTTCCTGTTCGTGCCGAGCTGGCTGGACGAGATCCTCAAGGGCATGGACAGCGGCATCGCCACCTGGCTGTCGGAACACTTCATTCCCCAGTTGCGCCAGCTGCGCTCGACCATCTTCGCCCTGTGGCTGGCGTATTCGGTGGTCTGGCTGGCCTACGGCATGCGCCTGGTCTCGACCTCGCTGCTGCAGGTCGGCCCGGAACTGGAAGAGGCGGCGCGCGCTGTCGGCGCCAGCCGCGGCCGCGTCACCCGCGACGTCACGCTCCCGCTGATCAAGTACGGGATGCTGGGCGCCTGGCTGATGGTGTTCCTGATCTTCGAGCGCGAATACTCGACCGGCGTCTACCTGCTCACGCCCGGCACCGAGGTGATCGGCGCCATGCTGGTCTCGCTGTGGGCCGGCGGCTCGACCGACCTGGTGGCCGCGCTGTCCTTCATCAATATCACGCTCGTGGCCATCGGCCTGGGCATCGCGCTGCGCTTCGGCGTCAAGCTGCACAACTAATCAATCTGCGAGACATCTATGAACGTTTTGACCGTCAACGACCTGCATCTCGACTACGGCAGCGGCGCTTCCGCCAATCCGATCCTGAAAGGCGTGTCGATGCACCTGCAGCGCGGCGAAGTGGTGGCGCTGCTGGGGCCCTCGGGCAGCGGCAAGACCACGCTGCTGCGCGCCGTGGCCGGCCTGGAAAGCCCGAAGTCCGGCACCATCGACATCGGCGAGCGGCGCGTGTTCGACGGCGCCGCCCGGCTCGAACTGCCGGCCGAGGCGCGCAGCCTGGGCCTGGTGTTCCAGTCGTACGCGCTGTGGCCGCACAAGACCGTGTTCGACAACGTGGCCTACGGCCTCAAGCTGCGCAAGATGGCGGCGCGCGAGATCGAGCCGAAGGTGCGCGAGGTGCTGGAACAGCTCGGCCTGGGGCACCTGGGCGAGCGCTATCCGCACCAGCTTTCGGGCGGCCAGCAGCAGCGCGTGGCGATCGCGCGGGCGCTGGTGTACAACCCGCCGGTGATCCTGCTCGACGAGCCGCTGTCCAACCTGGACGCCAAGCTGCGCGAAGAAGCGCGCGCCTTCCTGCGCGAACTGATCGTGCGCCTGGGCTTGTCGGCCCTGATGGTGACCCACGACCAGGCCGAGGCGATGGCGATCGCCGACCGCATCCTGCTGCTCAACAACGGCAGGATCGAGCAGCAGGGCACGCCGCAATCGATGTACGAGTCGCCGGAGACCCTGTTCACGGCCGAATTCATGGGCAGTAACAACCGCCTGCCGGCGCAGGTGGTGGGGCGCGAGGGCGATGCTGCGCGTCTGCAGGTCGAGGGCATGCAGCTGAAGGCCACCGCGCGCGGCGCCGCCGGAGGGAAGGCCGATGCCGCGGCCCTGATCCGCGTCGAGGAGGTGCGGATCGGCCGCGCTCCGGTCGACAACGGCATCCAGCTGCCGCTGTCGACCTGCATGTACCTGGGCGACCGCTGGGAGTGCCTGTTCAAGGGCGAGGCGGCCAGCGTGCGCGCCTACTCCAAGCACCGCATCGATCCGGGCCAGTACTGGCTCGAGATGCCGGCCGAGAAGCTTTGGGTGTTCTGAGTCCGCCGCCGCCAGGCCTGCGGCGGTTCGCGCCGGCGCTGCTGCTGGCGCTCGCCGCGGCCCAGGCCT
Source organism: Massilia sp. AB1 (assembly GCF_018119385.1). Taxonomy (NCBI): domain Bacteria; kingdom Pseudomonadati; phylum Pseudomonadota; class Betaproteobacteria; order Burkholderiales; family Oxalobacteraceae; genus Massilia; species Massilia sp. AB1. Next base: position 119,696 of record NZ_JAGKSG010000004.1, read on the forward strand.
GCGTGGCGCTCGACACGCCGCTGCCGTGGATGATCGGGCCGCTGTTCTCCACCGCGCTCGCCTGCATGGCCGGGGCGCGCATGGCCGCGCCGGTGCAGGCGCGAGGCAGGGCAGTGGGCGATCGGCAGCGCGCTCGGGCTGTACTTCAGCGCGCCGGTGCTGGCGGTCCTGGCGCGCAATATCGGATGGATCGCGCTGGCGGTGGCCTTCGCGATCTGCCTCGGCATGGCGGCGGGCGCGCTGCTGCGCCGGCTGGCCGGGGTGGACGAGGCGACCGCCTTCTTCGCGATGGCGGTCGGCGGCGCGTCCGAGATGGCGGTGCAGGGCGAGCGTCATGGCGCCGCCGTGGACCGCGTGGCCGAGGCGCACAGCCTGCGCATCATGATGGTGGTGGGATTGATTCCCTTCGCGGTGCGCTGGCTGTCGGGCCACGGCTGGGGCGAGGGACATGATCCTTTCGTGCCGCTAGCGGCCACGGTCCATGTGCCGGGACTGATCCTGTTGATCCTGCTGACCGGCGCCGCCGCCTTGCTGCTCAAGCGGCTGCAATTGCCGAATGCCTGGGTGATCGGGCCGCTGGCGGTCAGCCTGATGCTGACCGCAGCCGGCGTGGAACTCTCGCGCCTGCCCGAGTGGATGATCCGCGCGGGCCAGCTGTTCATCGGCATTTCGCTCGGCACCCGCTTCACGCCGCACTTCGTGCGGACCGCGCCGCGCTACCTGGGCGGGGTGGCGGCATGCACGCTGGTCACGATGCTGCTGGCGGGGCCGTTCGCCTTCCTGGTCGCCATGGCCGCCGGGCTGCATCCGGGGACCATGATCCTGGCGGCTTCACCGGGCGGGATCGCCGAGATGTCCCTCACGGCGCGCGTGCTGCACCAGGGTGTGCCGGTGGTGACGGCTTTTCATGTGTCGCGCATGGTGGTTGTGGTGGTGGCCATCGGGCCGCTGTACAGGGTCTGGCGCCGCCTGGGGTGAAAGAGGGCCCCCGCATCCGAGGCCGGCGCCGGCGGTCAGCCCATGAGCGCTCCGGCGAGCACGCTTGACGCATGCCGGCACACGCATTTGCGTGAAAACGTATAACAAAAACTCAAGCAATTTTTCTGTCTCTGATATAATTGTTGGCTCGTCGGGGCGTAGCGCAGCCTGGTAGCGTACCTGCATGGGGTGCAGGGGGTCGGAGGTTCGAATCCTCTCGCCCCGACCAATAGAATCAAAGAGATAGGCCAGCTTTCGAGCTGGCCTTTTTCTTTTTCTGGCCTTGCGCAGCACTTCCGCCTGCCTCAGCGAGCTTCCTCATGCTCGGCGATCAGGCGCGCCGCGCTATAGAGGTCGGGGGCGATGCGCGTCGGCAGGCGCCGAGGTCCGAGCCGCCATTCGGTTTCGTTGCCGTTGTCGATCAGGAGCGTGCGGCACCCTGCACGGTTGCCCGCCTCGACGTCGTGGAGGACGTCGCCGATCATCCAGGAAGTCCGCAAGTCGATCCCGTGTTCATGCGCAGCCCGCAACAGCATGCCGGGCGAGGGCTTGCGGCAATGGCAGGCCATCGCGTAGTCCCGAACGGTGCCAAGCGGGTGGTGCGGGCAGTAATAATAGCCGTCGAGCGCGACCTGTTCACGGAACAAGAGGTCGGACAGGCGCTCGGCCACCGGCTCCATGGCTTCTTCCCCGAAACAGCCATGCGCGATGCCGGACTGGTTCGTGACCACGAACAGCCGGTAGTCCATGTCGGCCAGCAGGCGCAGCGCCAGGCCCGCGCCGGGCACCAGGTGAATGCGGCGCGGTTCGACGTTATAAGGCAGGTCATCCACCAGGGTGCCGTCCTTGTCCAGGAAGATTGCTTTCATCCTGCCTCTCCGTACGGCAGCCACGCCGGCTGCCGATCGTCGTCGAGGGCGGCAGGGCGGGCCTGAATGTCTTCGCAGCCTACCTGTGGCTGGCCGCTGCGGCGCGCGCGCAAGTGCCGGCGTCCCGCTGCGCCCATCGCGTCGGCTTGCGCGGGCTGGCGGTGGAAGGCTGCAAGGCGCGCGGCGAGCGCCTCGGCATCGCGCGGCGGGATGAGGTAGCCTGTCAAGCCATCGACGACCATGTCCTCGACGCCGCCGACGCGCGTGCCGATGATCGGGCGGGCGCAGGCCATCGCGGCCGCAGTGGTCGTGCAGGCGGATGCATACCAGGGCGTGACGGCGACCGCGTTCGCCGCGCCGTGGTACGCGCGCATCTGCGCGGGGGCCGCCAGCATGGTAAAGCGCACCTGCGCCGTGATGCCGAGATCGGCGGCGGCAGTGCGCAGGCGGTTCAGCTGCGGCTTCCAGGCCGTGGCTCGCCCCAGGTCCTCGTATACGACGATCAGATCGGCATGCACGCCCCAGCACGTTCGCAGCATGGCAAGCCCCAGGATTGCCGTATCGGCGCCGGCGCGTGGCGCCAGGCCCGCTGCGTGCAGAATGAGGAAGCGGTCTTGCGCAAGTCCCAGGCGGCGCCGCAAAGTGGCCATGCGGGAGGCGGAGTGGCGAAGTCCTGGCATCGCGGACTCACGCGAAGCGGACGCGGTAGCGCACCGCGCCGGCCAGCCGCCAGAATACCGCCAGCGGCGGAAGCAGCATCGAGGTAAGGATCACGTCGGCCACGTGCGAGGGAGTGCGCGTGCTTCCTCGCAGGCGCTGCGCGCACAGGCGGGCAGTGAGGACCAGCCAGGCGGCGCCAGCCGCGTAGGCCAGGGCCTTGGCGCCGGCTGCCAGGGCCGCGAGCGCCAGCAGCAGCACGGCGACGGTGGCGTAGTGCTCCCAGCACGGACGCGGTTCGACCTTCTGGCGGTAGAGCGCCGGATGCTTCTTGTACAGCAAGGCGTCGAAGACGGCGTGGCGAATCTGCAGCAGGCTCGCCCCCCAGGGCGCAGGGCGCATCGGATGCTCGGCCAGCGCCTGCGGCGCGCGCTTGACCTGGATGCCGCTCTCCAGCAGGCGGAAATGCAGGTCGGCGTCGGTGCCGCGGCGGACGCTGAAGCGTTCGTCGAACCCGTCCATGCGTTCCAGGACAGGCTTGCGGATGAAGCAGTTGGCGCTGGTGAAATCGAGCCGATCATGGGCATGGGCATGGGCAGGCGTTTCGATGCGGCCGCAAACGACGTCGATATCGTCGCGGAAGGCCGCCAGTCCCTGGGCCAGCCAGTCGGCGGCCGGGACCGCGTCGTCGCTGGTGAAGGCGACGATCGCCGCGCGCGCCGCGCGCCAGCCGCGATTGCGGGCCGCCGCCGGACCGCGCGGCCCCGGGTTGGCGACGTAGGCCAGTCGCGGTCCCCGCTCGAGGGTGCGGCTGCGCCAGCCGGCGACCAGGTGCAGGGTGTTGTGGTTCGGTTCGTCGTCAACGACGATGACTTCGTAGCTGCGCGGGTCCAGGCTCTGCCGCATCAGCGCATCCAGGCTGCGGTCGAGCAGGTCCATGCGGCCGCACGCCGGCAGTACGACCGAAACGGCAATCAGTGCGTCATCCGTTGCTGACATTGTGGTCTCCGCTGATGCTTGCAAGCGCACCGTCCGCCGTGCCGGACTGGCGCCCCGCAGGGCATGTTCACGAGGGTGTCGAGTGCGGTTCGAGTGCTTGCTTACTGCCGGGTTCCTGCCCGGCGGAGCAGCTTGGATGTGGATCAAAAGCTGTGCTGGACAGGACCGCGGAAGGCATTTCGGACGGGTATGCTGGCGACCTTTGTTACACTGCCGCCTGTGAACAACATGACAAGCAGGGACCGAGCATGAAACAACTGTATATCGATGGCCAGTGGATCGACGGCGCAGGCGTGACCACCACCCGGAATCCGTCCGACCGCAGTGACGTGATCGACGAGTACGCGAGCGCGGGTGCGGAGCAGGCCGCGCTGGCGGTGGCCGCCGCGCACGCGGCCGCGCCGGCCTGGGGCCTGTCGGGCGTGCAACAGCGCGCCGACGCCCTCGACGCGATCGGTTCCGAGATCCTGGCGCGCAAAGTGGAACTGGGCACGCTGCTGTCGCGCGAGGAAGGCAAGACGCTGCCGGAAGGGATCGCCGAGGCAGGCCGCGCCGGCGCCATCTTCAAGTTCTTCGCCCAGGAAGCGCTGCGCGTGCGCGGCGACCACCTGGCCTCGGTGCGCCCGGGCATCGACGTCGACGTCACGCGCGAGCCGGTCGGCGTGGTCGGCATCATCGCCCCATGGAATTTCCCGATCGCGATTCCGGCCTGGAAGATCGCGCCGGCACTGGCCTACGGCAACACGGTCGTGTTCAAGCCGGCCGAACTGGTGCCGGGCAGCGCCTGGGCGCTGGCCGAGATCATCAGCCGCGCCGGCCTGCCGGCGGGCGTGTTCAACCTGGCGATGGGACCGGGGCGCGTGGTGGGCGAAGCCATGCTGAACGACAGCCGGGTCAATGCGGTCAGCTTCACCGGCTCGACCTCCACCGGCGAGCGCGTGCTGCTCGCCTGCGCCCGCCGCCGTGCGCGCGTCCAGCTGGAAATGGGCGGCAAAAACCCGCTGGTGGTGCTGGCCGACGCCGACCTGGACGTGGCCGTCAACGCCGCGCTGCAGGGTTCGTTCTTCTCGACCGGCCAGCGCTGCACCGCGTCCTCGCGCCTGATCGTCGACGAGCAAATCTACGGCAAGTTCATCGATGCACTGGCAAGCCGCATGGCGGCGCTCAAGGTCGGCCATGCGCTGCAGCAGGGCATCGACATCGGCCCGGTCGTGGATGCCTCGCAGCTGGAGCAGGACCTGTCGTACATCGAGATCGCGAAAGGCGAGGGCGCACGCCTCGTGTGCGGCGGCGAGCGCCTGCAGCGCGACACGGACGGCTATTTCCTGAGTCCGGCGCTGTTCGCCGACTGCGAGCCGGGCATGCGCCACGCGCGCGAAGAGATCTTCGGGCCGGTGGCCTCGGTCATCCCGGCCAAGGGCTATGAGCATGCATTGGCGCTGGCGAACGATACCGAGTTCGGCCTGACGTCCGGCATCTGCACGACCTCGCTCAAGCATGCCACGCACTTCAAGCGCAATGCGAAGGCCGGCATGGTGATGGTGAACCTGCCGACCGCAGGCGTCGACTACCACGTGCCCTTCGGCGGCACCAAGGCGTCGAGCTTCGGACCGCGCGAGCAGGGGACCAACGCAGTCGAGTTCTTCACGACCGTCAAGACCAGTTATACCGGGGCCTGACCGGCCTTCCATCCCGGCTGCCCCAGGCGCAGGCCATGGCGGGATGAGCGGGAGAAGTGAAGCGGGGAGGTGCATGCCAAGTGGAGTGCACCTCCCCGCCAGACGGCCCCATGCTTGCGGGGACGTCGTCAAACACCCGGCTTATATCAGGCCGGTCACGCCTTATTTGCGCGAGAAGCCGGTGTCGTCATCCATCTTGCGGTCGCCCGCCAGCTGGTTGGCGCCGGCGGGGCTGCGCGGCAGGCCGCCGATGGTGTCGTTCGATTCATGCACGGCAGGGTCGCGCTGCATGCTGCCGCCTGGCTTCCAGCCCGGATTGTCGCTGCGCGGGCCGCTGTTGCCCGGGCTGCGCGGCAAACCGCCCGCGACGTCGTTCGACAGGTGGACATCTTCGGTACCCTTGTCGCGAGCCTGTTCACCGGTCTGGGAACCGTCACGGTCGGCGCTGTATTGGGAGTGGCCGCCGCTTCGCTGCTCGTTGGCGTACTCCCTTTGATCGGACTGGCCGCTGCCCGATTGCGTATTGCCGGACTGCACGCTGCCCGACTGCATGCTGCCTGGCTGTACGCCACGCGAAGACGCGCTGCCCGATGGAGCGCTCCCCGACGGGGCGCTTCCTGACGCTGCGCTACCGGACTGCCTGCTGCCGGACTGCATGCTGCCGGACTGCGCGCCGCCCGACTGCATGCCGCCACCCTGCTGGGACTGCCGTGACTGCTGCTCCCCGCCACCCGACTGCATGTTCCGCGGTCCGGCCTGCATCGCATTGCGCGGCGCATGCACCTGGTCGCGGCCGTAGAGTTCCTCGTGCGGCGTCGCCGACAGGTCGGCCTGCGCGCTGCGCAGCGGCGACTCGCCGACCACCTGCGGCGCGTCGTAGTGGTGGTGATGGTGACCCAGCGAGCCGCCCTGCAGCTCAGGCTGGTTAATATTCTGGGGATTCATGTCATGCACGGCCTGGCTGTTGCCCGTATGCGGGTGGACGTCCACGCCGCCGTGCTTGTCGCGGCGGCCAACCGGCTGCTCCAGCAGGCCCCAGGCCTCCGAATGCATCTCCATCTGGCGCTGGTGGCTGTCGGTAATACCCTGCTGCGGACCGGAACCGCCGGTCTGCTGGCTCTGCATCGAGCCGCCATGCAGGTCGCCGCCGGTCGCGGGGAACTTGCTGTCGTCACGGTTGAACCAGTTCTGCTCCGACGCCCCCGCATTCAGGTCCGCCTGCTGGGTGCCAACCGGGCCCGAGCCCGGTTGCACCTGCTGCATGGTGTCGCCATTTGGATAGGTATGATCGTTCGGCCCGCTCGTGGTATTACCTTTCGATCCCGGGGTCCATTTTTCATTGGCGCCATTGTTGGTCTGGTTATTGGTTTCGCTGCGTTGGTTCGCATCCATCTTGGCCTCCTGTTGGAATGGTGGCGGCGCGAGACAAGCACCGCCTGATATTGCCATGATGCTCGTCCCTCCCTCTGCTATGTATAGGAAGACGTAGGGGGGCTGTGTAGGACTGCTTCTGATCAGCTGGCTGCGCCTTTATTGACGACTGGAAGTACATTTTCGCAACTGCATTTTCTGTCGCGTGTAGTCCTACAAAGTCATCTGAAAACGTCCTATACCCTCATCCATCACCCGTGCCTAAGATGACTTCGACCCTCGCTCATCGGCGCTTTGCCGCAAGCCGGGTTAAGCCTGCCGCAGGACGCGGCGGTTTCTAAAAGCGAACAGGGAGAAGACCATCATGGCCTCAAGCAATCAAGGTAGCAAACAGGGCGGCAATCAGGGCGGCAGCAGCCAGAGCAGCGGTACCCGCAATCGCGGTTTCGCTTCGATGGATCCGGCACGCCAGCGCGAGATCGCCAGCCAGGGCGGCAAGGCTGCCCACGCAAAAGGAACGGCACACGAATTTACTTCGGAAGAAGCACGCCGTGCCGGCAGCATGAGCCACGGCAATCGCCAGTCGGCCAGCGCCAGCGCCGGCGGCGCATCCCGTACCAGCAGCAAGAGCGGCGGCAACCGCCAAAGCTCGTCGAGCGGCAACCGCGGCGGCTCGAAAGAGTAAGCCGGCAAGGTCAGCCGCTTGCCTGGCCTGCCGGACGTCGCGGCAGGCTGACACCACATCCAGCAGGGGGCCTTCGAGGCTCCCGCTTTGTTATTGGCCATCCCTTCCTGCTTTCTCTCCTGACATTGGCTTTCTGGCCACACAAAACGCCGATGGGATGCGGTAGAATCGCTGCGCCTTTTTCAATCTTCCCTAAGGAACAACGTCGTGAAACCAGCGGTTATCCGTCAAGTCAAGAGCCTCTCCATGTCGTGCGACCGTGTCGGCAACCTGTTGCTGACCAAGTTCTCCACCCAGGGCGCCAGCGACCTCGCCATCTACGTGCCGGCGACCATCGTGTTCTGGCTGCTCAAGCACCTGCCGGTGAACCGCGATCCGAGCCTGGTCGCGCCGCCGCCGGGCCCGGCGATCACGCAGCACGACTGGGACAATCCCTACACGCCGCGCGCGCAGTACGTGAACTGCAAGGAACTGCCGGGCGCACTGCGCATGCACTTCGTCCTCGACAGCAAGCAAGACCTGACCGTGGTGCTCGACCGCGCCAACGTCGAGTTGATGCGCCAGATCATGGGCTTGTACACCAAGGACCTGATCGACCTCGAAGCCCAGTAATCTAGGCAAGGCGCGGCGCCGGATGGCAGGGGCCGGTCCGGCGGCCGCCATTCGGCATTTTGCCCGCGGCACGATCCTCGGTAATATGCTCGGTATTGTTGACTCGGCCACGAAAGGATCCTCCATGCCCATCAAAATCAGCCAGATGTTCGACTCCGGCGCCATCGACGTCGTCCGCGCCGATCACCCCAAGCAGATCGAACTGAATCTGCGCAGCGATTCACACGCCGACATCCACCAGTGGTTCCATTTCCGCCTGCAGGGCGCGCGCGGCCAGGCTTGCACGATGCGTTTCCTGAACGCGGGCCAGGCCACCTACCCGAAGGGCTTCGAGGATTACCAGGTGGCCGCGAGCTACGACACCGAGAACTGGTTCCGCGTGCCGACCTCTTTCGACGGCCAGGTCATGACCGTCAACCATACCCCTGAGCTCGACAGCGTCTACTACGCCTACTTCGAGCCCTACACCTGGGAACGCCACCTGCGCCTGCTGGGCGAAGTCGCCGAAAACCCGATCGCGCGCGTGCACGACATCGGCACCACGGTCGACGGCCGCGACATGAACCTGGTCGTGATCGGCAATCCGCAGGCCGAAAAGAAGATCTGGGTGATCGCGCGCCAGCATCCTGGCGAGACCATGGCCGAGTGGTTCGTCGAAGGCATGATGGATGCGCTGCTGGACAATGCCAATCCGATCTCGCGCAAGCTGCTTTCCCGCGCCGTGTTCTACATCGTCCCCAACATGAACCCGGATGGCTCGGTACGCGGCAACCTGCGCACCAATGCCGCCGGCGCCAACCTGAACCGCGAGTGGATGACCCCGAGCCTCGAGCGCAGCCCGGAAGTGCTGTGCGTGAAGAACAAGATCCACGAGACCGGCGTCGACATGTTCTTCGACATCCACGGCGACGAGGCGCTGCCCTACAACTTCGTGGCCGGCAACGAGATGCTGGAAGACTTCACGCCGGAACGCATGGCGCGCCAGAAGGCCTTCGTGGAGCAGTACATGGCGTCCAGCCCGGATTTCCAGAACGTGTACGGCTACGCGGCCAGCAAGTACAACGACGAGCTGCTGACCCTGGCGTCGAAATACATCGGCCACACCTTCAAGTGCCTCTCGCTCACCCTCGAGATGCCGTTCAAGGACAACGCCGACCTGCCCGATCCGCACACCGGCTGGAACGGCGCCCGCAGCGCGGCGCTCGGCGCGGCGATCCTGCAGCCTATCCTGCAATCGCTGGATTGATGCCATGGGCCTCGAGATCGAGCGCAAGTTCCTGCTGGTAGGCGACGACTGGCGCTCGCTCGGCGAGCCCGTGCTGCTGCGCCAGGGCTACCTGTGCGCCGACCCGATGCGCACCGTGCGTGTGCGCATCGAAGGCGGGCAGGGCGTCCTGACCATCAAGAGCAAGAGTATCGGCGCCACGCGCGGTGAATGGGAGTACCCGATCCCGCTGGATGAGGCGGCCGAGTTGCTCGACCGCCTGTGCGAGCGTCCGCTGGTCGAGAAGACCCGGCGCCGCATCGAGCATGCGGGCTTCGTCTGGGAAGTCGACGAATTCCTGGGGGAGAACGCGGGCCTGGTGGTGGCCGAGATCGAGCTGCCCTCCGAAGACACCGCCTTCGAGCGGCCAGCCTGGGTCGGCCACGAAGTCACCGGCGACAAGCGCTATTACAACTCCAGCCTGATCCGCAATCCTTATTCCACCTGGACCAATCCATGACGAATCTGTCGCGCCGCTGCCTGCTGGCGCTCGGTGTCGCCATACTGCTGCCTGCCTGCGGCACCCCCGGCACTGCCACCACCGCTGCCTCGGCCTACTTCCCGCCTGCGGGAGACTGGGCGCGCAGATCGCCTGAACAGCTGGGCCTGGACCCGGCGGCCCTGGCGGCGGCGGTGCAGTATGCGCAATCGCACGAGACCTCCCGCGCCCTCGATTTCTCCGACCAGGAAGCCACCTTCGGCACGCGCCTCGGCTCGATGCCGACCAAGCGCGCCCGCACCAATGGCCTGGTGATCTACAAGGGCTATGTGGTGGCCGAGTTCGGCGATACGCAGTTTGTCGATCCGACTTATTCGGTGGCCAAGAGCATGCTGGCGACGGTCGCCGGCGTGGCCGTGCGCGACGGCCGCCTCGGCGTCGACGAGCCGGTCGCCAGGCGCGTGAACGACGGCGGCTATGCGACCAGCCACAATGCGCAGGTCACCTGGAAGCAGCACCTGCAGCAGGAATCCGAGTGGGAAGGCAGCATGTGGGGCAAGAACGGCGACTTCGTCGGCAAGACGGAGTTCGGCGCCGGCGAGCGCAAACCGCGCGCGTTAAAGGCACCGGGGGGCTTCTACGAATACAACGACGTGCGCATCAACCGCTTCGCACTGTCGCTGCTGCGCGTGTTCGAGCAGCCGGTGCCGGAGGTGTTCCAGGAGCAGGTGATGGACCCGATCGGCGCCTCCAGCACCTGGAAATGGGTTCCCTACCATAACAGCTATGTCGAACTGAAGGGCAAGCAGGCGCCTTCCGTCAGCGGCGGCACACGATGGGGTGGCGGCATGTGGATCAACAGCTGGGACATGGCCCGCTTCGGCTACCTGTGGCTGCGCGGCGGCGCATGGAACGGCCGGCAGATCGTGCCTCCGGCCTATGTCCAGGCGGCATTGACGCCCAGCGAGCACGGCCCGGACTACGGCTACCTGTGGTGGCTGAATACCAAGGGCAAGAACCTGCCGGGCCTGCCGCCGAACGCCTACGCGGCGCTGGGGGCAGGGCAGAACACCATCCTGGTCTCGCCCGACCACGACCTGGTGATCGTATGGCGCTGGCACGCGGGCAACCCGGCCGAATTCGCCACCAGGGTCATTGCCGCCATCCGCAAATAAGCGCCCGGGCGGCCGGACCGAAGCCCGGCCGCCTTCCTGCACCGTGCATGGCCCTGTGTATGCGCTTGTCCACACTCTGCGGCAGGCTGCTTAAATTTCTAGCGATTTTATCCACCCCACATATAAAATGAATGGTGGAAATTTAAATTGTTAGAATGACATGATCAACCGCGCTTTCTCTCTCGCTTCGCTCCTCTTCCTGGGCGCGAGCGCAACCCTGTCCGGCGCCGCCTGGGCAGCCGACCTTCCTTCCGCCGTCTCCGCCTGCAGCCCGGGCCAGGAAGCCCAGGGAACCCAGTATGAGCGGCGCGCGCGTGGCGAAACGCCGGCCACCATCGAAGGCGTCGTGACGGTCTCGCCGCGCGAAGCCCGCTGCCTCATGAAAAAGCTCGGCACGGAACTGACCGTGGTCGCCGCGGTCGGCGATCAGCGCAAGCTCCCGGGCGCGATCCCCATGCCCTGGGCGGCAGGCAACAGCCCGGCCGCGCTTGCCAAGCTGGCCGAGGATCTTGGCAAGCTGACCCAGGGGCGGCGCACCCAGCCGGTCTTGGTGTACTGCCACCACACCCATTGCGCCTTGTCGCAGCTTGCCGCGGCCAACATGGTGCAGGCCGGGTACAGCAAGGTCTACTGGCTGCGCGCGGGCATGGATGGCTGGCAGAAGGCCGGATACGCCTTCGAAGGCGAAACCGAGACAGATCCGGCGGAACGCTATGCCAGCCTGCTGAAGGATTGCGCGTACACCTATGCTGGCGAGAACGTCGCTGCAGGCGTCGCCTCGTTCGCCTCGAACGAGGTGGAAGCCGAGCTGGAGGTGAATGCCAGGCGAATCCGGCAGGCACGCAAGCTCTGCCTGGAGAAGATCCGGCCCGAAGTCGAGGACCACAAGGGGCGCAAGGCCGACCTGGCGCAGCGCATTGCCGGCAACGATGCCGAAGTGGCGCGCAGCCTGAAGGCGGCGTGGGCGGAGTTCGATGCGAACCCGGCCAAATACCTGACGGTGGTCGTGGACGACGCACCGCTTGCCAGCCTGGGCGGAATGATCGAGCGTGCGCGCGCGATGAAGCCGCTGTCGGCCAGCTGCGGCAGTTTCAACTACCAGGTTCCGCACCTGAACAACGGCGTGATCGACGCCCTGAGCCAGCGCACGGATTCCTACCGCGCCTGCATGGACAGGGTCGAATCGATGGTGAACGGCATGCCAAGTCTCGACGCCGGCCAGTTCGGTGTCTATGTGGAGAGGGCGGAACGGACTCACCCCTATACCTGCTCCATGAAGCGTGGGCGCAATTGCCTGCCCGACGAAGCATGGGGACGCTTCGGCAGGGTCGCCAGCCGCGACAACCTGAAGCTGATCGAACAGGCCGCCGCGCTGGAAAAGCAGCTTGGCAGCGAGATCGTCAGGGAGCGCAGGCGCGTGAACGACTTCGTCGACAGCGTCAACGTCCTGGTCGCCCAGGGGAACGCGGCCGCGGAGCAGCGCGAGAGCCAGCGCAGCTACAGCGGCAACGGCGGCTACTATGCACCGCCGGCGCCGCCCGCCACCCCTTACCGCCGGTCCTCGGACGCGAGCGCTTCCGGAATTCGTTGACGCGGCGGGCAGGGCGGCTGCAGGCTGCCCTGGCCCCTCAGAACGTGATCTTCACGGAAGGCGCGCTGCGCTGCGCTGCGCCGTGGTGCACGGCCTCGATGTTGTTGCCGTCCGGGTCGAGCACGAAGGCCGCGTAATAACCGGGGTGATAGGGCCGCTCGCCCGGCCCGCCGTTGTCCTTGCCGCCATTCGCTAGCGCCGCCCGGTAGAAGGCGTCGACCATGGCGCGGTCCTCGGCCTGGAAGGCGAGATGGTGGCGCCCGGTCAGCACGCCCTGGGCCGCCTCGCTGTCGGCGGTCGAGACGAACAATTCGTCGGCCCAGAAATACCCCTCTCCCGTGCCGCCCATCGGCACCTTCAAAACCTCGAATACCGCCTCGTAGAACGCCTGCGAGGCCGGCAAGTCGCGCACCACCAGCTGGATATGGTCGATCAGCCGCCCGCGGTGCAGTTCCTGAGTTTCCATGCCGTTCTCCTTGTCGAGTGAGACACCAAATGGTCCAGCGATGATACCGCTCCGGACAACCGAACGCATTCGCCCGCATTTTACTTAACGCGCATGAGAATAAGAATGATTCTCGTTTACTTAGCTTTACTTTTTCTTTACAATGCTGCCATCCCATAAGGTTCAGTCATCGATCGTTCCGTCCACTTGTCGAGAGAAGGTTTGTAATGAAAGCAATAAAAAGCCGTAAGCGCCTGCCTGCCAACCCCCACGTGATGGGCACCGCCCTGGCGGCCATCCTGCTGCCGCTGGCCGCCCAGGCGGACAACGTCGCGCCGCCGCCGGACGACGTCAAGCCGGCCGCGACCGTGGCTGTGGTGGGCCAGGGCGCCAACGGTTTCCGCGCCGAGCATGCTTCCTCGCCCAAGTACACCGAGAAACTGGTCGACACCGCCCAGACCGTGCAGGTCATCAAGAAGGAATTGTTCGAGCAGCAGGGCGCCCAGACCCTGACCGAAGCGCTGCGCAACACCCCGGGCGTCGGCGCCTTCTTCCTCGGCGAGAACGGCAACACCAATACCGGCGACGCGATCTTCATGCGCGGCTTCGATACCTCGGGCAGCGTGTTCGTGGACGGCGTGCGCGACGTCGGCTCGATCTCGCGCGACGTCTTCAACCTGGAGCAGATCGACGTCCTCAAGGGCCCGGCGGGCACCGACACCGGGCGCGGCGCGCCGACCGGCTCGGTCAACCTGGTGAGCAAGAAGGCCCATATGGCGCAGGCGGCTTCGGCCTCGGCCACCGTCGGCAGCGCTTCCCAGAAGCGCGCCACCGCGGACCTCAACACCGTGCTCAACGCCGAGCGCGGCATCGCCCTGCGCCTGAACGTGATGGCCCAGGAAGCCGGCAATCCGGCGCGCAACGTGGTCAAGAACCAGCGCTGGGCAGTGGCCCCGAGCATCGGCTTCGGCCTGAACGGCGCGACCCGCGTGCACCTGGACTACCTGCATGTCGATCAGGACAATATCCCGGACGGCGGCGTCTCGACGGTGGGCCTGCCTGGCTACAGCAGCCCGGACCCGACCCGCGCCTTCATCGGCGCCGCGGCGCCGGTCGATCCCGAGAACTTCTACGGTTCCAGGAGCGACTTCGACAAGATCAAGGCCGACATGGCCACCGTGCGCGTCGAGCACGAGTTTTCGCCGGGCCTGCGCCTGCAGAACACCAGCCGCTACGGCCGTACCCGCCAGGACTACATCCTGAGCGCCTGGCTGGCCAACGCGGTCAACCTGCAGACCCCGGTGCAGAACGACCCGTCCACCTGGACCGTGGCGCGCAGCACCCGGACCTCGAAGGATCAGGAAAACAAGATCCTGACCAACCAGACCACCCTGACCGCGGACTTCGCGACCGGCGCGCTGGCGCATACGCTGGTCGGCGGCCTCGAGCTGGCCAACGAACGCCAGATCAGCTATGGCCGCACCGGCCTCGGTTCGCTGCCGGCGGCCAACCTGTATCGTCCGAATCCGGCCGATCCGGTCACCGGCTTCGCGCCGAGCCGCACCGGCGCCTACAACAAGGGCGATATCGACACCCAGGCCGTGTACGTGTTCGACACCGTCAAGCTGGGCGAGCGCTGGATCTTCAACGCCGGCGTGCGCGCCGAGCGCTACGAGGGCGACTATTCGGTGGTCACCCTGACCAACAACGTGCTCGTGCCGACCCACTTCACCGTGTCCGACACCCTGGTCAACGGCAAGGCCTCGCTGCTGTACAAGCCGACCGCCAACAGCAGCGTGTATGCGATGATGGCCAGCTCCAAGCAGCCGCCGGGCGCGAACTTCACCGTGTCGGGTAACCTGAACAACGCGCAGAACCCGATCTACGATCCGCAGAAGACCACGACACAGGAAGTGGGCGGCAAGCTGGACCTGCTGCGCCAGAAGCTGTCCCTGACCGCCGCGCTGTTCCGCACCGAGGTCAAGAACGAAGTCGAGCAGGATCCGGTCGACCTGACCTGGCACCAGACCGGCCGCAAGCGCGTACAGGGCGTGGAGCTGGGCGCCACCGGCGCACTGGCCACCAACTGGCTGGTCAGCGCGGGCTACCTGTACCAGGACTCCAGCGTCGAGCGCGGCCGCATGGTCACGGCCTCCGGCGAGAACAGCCTGAGCTACACGCCCAAGCAGTCCTTCACCCTGTGGACCTCGTACGACCTGCCTTTCGGCCTGAAGATCGGCGCCGGCGCCCGCTTCAGCGACAAGCTCAAGCGCGGCACCGACGGCGCCATCGGCACCCCGGCCTTCACCGAGTCCTACTGGGTGTTCGACGCCATGGCGTCGTACAAGCTCAACGACAACATCGACCTGCGCCTGAACGTCTACAATCTGGCTGACGAGCGCTACGTGGCCAGCATCAACAAGAGCGGCTACCGCTACACCCCGGGCGCGCCGCGCTCGGCCAGCCTGAGCGCGAACATCCGTTTCTGACAGGCTGAACCCTTCGTGCCGGCCGGGGTTGGAACCCGGCCGGCACGCTTTTGTTGAAAGGATTCCCATGCTCCTGCATATCCCGAACGTGCTCACCCAGGACGAACTGCGCGGCATCCGCGCCAGGCTGGATCGCAGCGACTGGCAGGACGGCCGTGCCACCGTGGGTGCGCAGGGTGGCCAGGTCAAGCGCAACCGGCAGCTGCCGGAAGCCTCGCCGGAGGCGCGCGAGCTGTCCGCCATCGTGCAGGCGGCGCTGGCGCGCAACGCCATGTTCTTCGCCGCCGTCCTGCCGGTGCGTTCGATGCCGCCGCTGTTCAACCGCTATGGCGTGGGCGAGCACTATGGGAACCATGTCGACGGCGCGGTGCGCGTGGTGCCGGGCGCAAGCGGCATGCTGCGCACCGACGTCTCCGGCACCCTGTTCCTGTCGGCACCGGAAGAATACGAGGGCGGGGAACTCGTGGTGCAGGACACCTACGGCGAACACGAGGTCAAGCTCGACGCGGGCGACCTGATCGTCTATCCCTCGACCAGCGTGCACCGGGTGGAACCCGTCACGCAGGGCGAGCGCATCTGCAGCTTTTTCTGGACCCAGAGCATGATCCGCGACGACACCCGGCGCAGCATGCTGTACGAGCTGGACCGCACCATCGAATCCCTGCGCGCCCGCCTGGGCGATTGCCAGGAGACGGTGGCGCTGACGGCCCACTATCACAACCTGCTGCGCCAGTGGGCCGAGACCTGAGCTCGGCGGTTCAGGCGCCGAAACCGCCATCGACTGCCAGATCCGCGCCGGTCACGAAGGCGGATTCGGGGCCGGCCAGGTAGGCCACCATCGAGGCGATTTCTTCCGGGCGTCCGTGGCGCGGCAGGGCCATCAAACCGTGCAGCGAGGCGCCGAAATCCGTGTTCTCCGGGTTCATGTCGGTGTCCACCGGCCCCGGCAGGACGTTGTTGATAGTGATGCCGCGCGGACCCAGGTCGCGCGCCAGTCCCTTGACGAGTCCGCTCAGCGCGGACTTGCTCATCGCGTACACGGCAGCGCCGGCGAAGGGCACGCGGAATGCGTTGACGCTGCCGATGTTGACGATGCGTCCGCCTTCGCCCATGTGCCGCAGCGCGGCCTTGAGGCCGACGAACACCGCGCGCACGTTGACGGCGATCGTGTTGTCGAAGTTCTCGAGTGCGAACTCGTCCACCGGGCCCAGGTGCAGCACGCCCGCATTGTTGACCAGGATGTTGATGCGGCCGAAGCGGTCCGCCGCCTGGTCGATGGCTTGCTGGAGTGCGGCCGGGTCGCCGGCGTCGCTGCGGATGGCGAGCGCGCGGCCGCCGCCGGCTTCGATCTCGCTCACCAGGGCTTGCGCCGCGTCGGCCGAGCTCTGGTAGGTGAGGGCGACGGTGGCGCCCTCGAGCGCCAGGCGGCGCACGATGGCGGCGCCGATGCCGCGCGAACCGCCGGTGACGAAGGCGACTTTGTTCTGAAGGTTTTGCATGATGTTCTCCTGGTGGGATGGTTGGTGAACATCAGTATTGCCCTGACCGGGAGTTGAAACTAGCCGGGCGATTGTCGAAATACTTTCAACTCCAGGTATAAAATGGAGGCATGCTCGAATCGATCAGCCACTTGGTTTCCTTCATCTACAGCGCCGAGGAGCGCGGCTTTTCCGCCGCCGCCCGCCGGCTCGGCATGACGCCGGCCGCAGTCAGCAAAAACGTCGCCGCGCTCGAGCGCCAGCTTGGCGTGCGCCTGTTCCAGCGCACCACGCGCCAGCTGCGCCTGACCGAGGAGGGCGAGCAGTTCCTGCGTGAAGTGGCGGAACCGTGGCGCCAGATCGAAGGAGCGGTGCTGGCCGCGCGGGAGGCAGCGGCCCATCCTGCGGGCACGCTCAAGGTGAGCATGGCGCCGGCCGTCGGCCGCACCTATTTCGTGCCGATGCTGGAAGCTTTCCGCGAGCGCTATCCGGCGATCGTGCCCGACCTGTATCTGGAGAACCGCCAGGTCGACCTGGTGGGCGAAGGTTTCGACGTGGCCATCGGCGGCGGGATCGAGCTGAGCGAAGGCGTAATCGCGCGCGAGCTGACCCAGGTGCCGATCATCGTGACCGCAGCGCCGGCTTATCTCGCCCGGCGCGGCACGCCGCACACGCCGCACGAGCTGGCGGCCCACGACGGGATCGCGCGGCGCGCCATCCGCACCGGCAGGCTGTACAGCTGGACCCTGCGCACCGAGGCGGGCGACGAACAAGTGCCCGTAGAGTTCCGCGCGGCGGCGGTCTGCGACGATCCTGAAGCGATGGCGGCCGCCGCCGCTGCGGGCATGGGCGTGGCGCTGCTGCCGGCGCCGCACGCGCTGCCCTTCCTGCGCAGCGGCGAGTTGGTGCACCTGATGCCGGACTGGCACGCACAAGCGCGTCCATTGTGCATCTACTACTCGAGCCGGCGGCTGCTGCCCGCGAAGACGCGGGCATTCGTGGAGTTCGTGGTGGAGCGTTTCCGCGCGCAGGGCTTGGCGGAGCAGTTCAGGGCGCCAGCCCAGCCTCTTCGCTAGGGACGCCTACCTCTACGGAAACGGTCGATCCGACCCATCCCATGTTGCCGCGCGAAACAAGAAGCAATTGATCGCCTGCCCCCGACGCGGCGGCGACCAGCGCGCCGCGTTCATCCCAGAACGCGCTGCGCCCGGCCGAGGTCCAGCCTCCAGTCGGCCCGCCGTGGTTCGCCAGCAGCACCGCCATGCGATGCTGTTCCGCGTAGCCGCGCAGGATCGTGCTGTCGGTCGGATAGCCTCCCTCGCCGATCAGGACGCTCGCCGCATACACTTGCGCGCCCGCGGCGGCGGCCGCTTCCGCGTGCGACGGCTGGCCGAAGTCCGCGCAGATCGACAGGGCGGTCGGGATGCCGCTCACCTCGAGCATGGGCCCGCCGTCGCCGGGGCTGAAATACATCTCTTCGCCGGTGTGCAGGTGCTGCTTGACATGCACCGTCATGTTGCCGTCGGCATGCAGGATGAAGGCGGCGACGAGCGGCTTGTCATGGGCGGCGGAGCGCAGCGGCAGCCCGACCACGGTCGTCATCGCGGCGTCCTGCGCCAGGCTGCGCAAGGGCTCCAGGAGCGCCGTGTCCTCCTGCTGGGCGAGCGCGTCGGCCAGGGCGGGCTCGTAGCCGGTCAGCGACAGCTCGGGGAAGACGAGGAAGCGTACGCCATGCCGGCGTGCGGCGTGCATGAAGACGAGATGGCGCTGGATATTCTCGGCAAGGTCGCCGGCGCGCACACTGCATTGCGCGGCGGCGAAAACGGGCTTGGTCATCGTAGGCATGTATGGTCTGGGAAAGGCTAGATACAGGCTGTCATGCAGCCGTGCGTTCAGCAATGCATGATTTTACGCTGGAGCCCTTGTCACCGGATGAGTTGAATGCGAGGATGAGCCCGACAGGACTCGCACCAGACATCGGCATTGAGGTACGCTGCGCATCGCTATCCCCAAGTCTGGGGTGCGGGCGCAAGACAAGCGAGGAGCTGATCATGTCGAAATGGACCACTATCCGCCTGGCATTGATTGCTGCGACGCTCGTTGCATCGGCGTTTCCTTCCACCCCACCGGAGCAGACCGAAGACATGCCGGTTCTGTTCCTGATCGCGGTGTTCGTCTTCGGGATAGTGGCCCTGCTCGGCGTGGTTGGCTTTCAGCGATTCAACCCGTTGTCGGCAACAACCTGGCGCTATCCCGACTGGTCGATCAACCCGTTTCTCCTGCGGGAGCCGCTGCAATTCTTCCACTTCGGCGGCTACTTCATGCTTGCCTCAGGTCTCGGTACGGTGATCAGCCGGATGGTCTTCGGGCCGGCATTGTCCGTCAGCGACTGCTTACCGCTGGCTTTCGGTCTCGGAATCCTGTGTGGGGTGCGGGCCTGCACCATCGCCTATCACGACAAGATGGTATCGGACGTCCCTGAAGCGCGGGGGACTCGGCGCTAAGTAGCTGCGGCTTCTCCACACTGCCATGCGAAGCGTGAGCGCTTCATGGCCCGGTCCTTGGAGGAAGGTGGACTTGGTGTATCTCAGGCGAACGCGCCGTCGTAGGCGACCACGCCTTGCGGCGCCGGACCAGCGAACGGCAGGGCCATGAAGTACTCCGGCGGCGGCCCCGGGTAGCGCAAGCCCGCATCCTGCGCGAAGCCGAAGCGGCAGTAATACGCCGGCTCGCCCAGCACCACGCAGCCGCGCGCGCCCTTGCGGCGCAAGACCGACAATCCGGCCTCGACCAGGGCCGCGCCGACGCCCTGGCCTTGCGCCTGCGGCAGCACCGCGAGCGGCCCCAGCCCATACCAGTCTTCGTCGCGCCCATCGATAGTCACCTTGGAGAAGGCGACATGCCCGACCAGCCGGCCATCGGGCAGCAGGGCGGCCAGCGACACGGCCAGGCGGCCGCCGGCGCGCAGGCGCTCGACGATCTGGTGTTCGGTGTGATTGCTGTGCTGGTTGCCGGCGAAGGCGGCGTAGAGCAGGGCGGCGATCGATGCCGCATCGGCGGGCCGTTCGGGACGGATGTGCAGGTCGATCATGGCAGGAAAAATGAAGCGCCCCCGGTTCCCGGGGGCGCCTGCATTGTCAATGGAAGTGCTCGGTGCCGGTCGGCGCGTCTTCCGGCATTTCGGCGTGGACCAGCTCACCGGTCGGATCGGCGAACAGCGGCGCGCCGCAGTCGTCGCAGTACTCGGCGACATAGCGCTCGTTGATCCGCTTGATGTGGGCGATGCCCGCATCGTTCAGGTGGGCGACGATCTCGTTGATCGGGGTCAGCGGCGTCGGGCCGGCCGCGAGCGGGCCTTCCATCGGCGTGCCGTTCTCGTCTTCCTGGCCGTACAGCGGCCAGACGATGCCGTACACCACGTCCGGGCTCTGGCGCATGGTGAAGGAGACGCGGTACTCGTCGATCTGGATGTCCGAGGCTTCTTCGCCGAAGCCGGCGATCACGGCGCGCAGGTCCGAGGCTTCCACGCCCAGCGTGTTGGTCAGGTAATGCACGGCGGCGCGGATCGAGATCGGACGGATCAGCTTGTCGGCTTCGCGGCAGGCCACGTAATACGCTTCCGGCAGCAGCAGCTCGATGCCGCAGCCCGGCAGCAGGCGCGCGACATTGGCCGTGGCCTGGGCGCGCCACTGCTCAAGCGCGCGGTTGCGCTCTTCGGCGAAGTGGGTGTGGTGCTGCGGCTCCTGCCAGCGGAACAGCGGCGCGCCCTGCGGCGCGACGACGGCCACCAGCAGGTAGCGGGTATCGGCCAGGAAGGGCGCGGTCTCGGCTTCGCGCGCGGCGGGCTTGATGGTGCCGCCCTTGTGCGCGGCCGCGGCCAGCTTGTGGGTCAGCGCGTAGGTCTCGGCGTGGGTGCGCGGCAGCTGGTCGATCGAATATAGGGTGGGAGCAATGGCCAGGCGCGTGCCTTCGGCCAGCAGGTGGCCCGAGAAGTGCGCGGACAGCGTGTTCAGCAGTTCGCTCGGGATGTTCCCGGTCGCGATAGAGAAGCGGGTCCAGGCCAGGATCGGCGCTGCGACCAGCAGGGCCTGCCAGGTCACGTCGCCGCCGTCCTGCTGCTCGACCATCGAGGCCGACTCGCTGACGGCTTCGACGGTATCCATCAGAACGTCGTAGGCGCCAAGGTCGTCCTTGAACAGGACGTTCAGGGCCAGGTCGATGCTCTCCTGATGGTTGGTCTTGAGCAGTTTCTGCAGTTGCGTGTCCAGTTGGCGTTCCCAGGCCCGTTCCTCGACGCGGCTCGCAGCCTGCATGATGGCTTGCGAGATGCTGACGAGGCGCTGGCTTTCTGCGGATAGTTTAGGAGATGAATCTTTGGATGGACGACGCATGGCGCTAAGGGGTCTCTTGTCAATGAAGTGTGGATCGAAAGTCCATGGGGGTCATCATAAACCCTTACCCCCGGTATTGTAGTTGATTCGGCCACATGTCATGAACACGCAGGCAACATCCATTGTCTGACGCGGTCGTGGAGAAGCGCGCTTGCCAAGCTTGCCATATTAAACGATAATGGGAATCGTTATCATTTATTATGCGGTTTGGCATGCGCTCCCCTGTGGGCAGGAACAGCGCCGAGCCGGACTGCCGGTCGAGTACCACCCCCCGCCGGGCAACCGGATCGCCCTGCCGACAGGATCGGCAGGGCTCTTTTTTATTGGCGGCCGCAAGCGCCGTGTCCAAGACAAAAAGGCCGGAACCTTCTCAGGTTCCGGCCCTTTTCACTTCAGCAGTCCAGCTTAAGCAGCCAGCAGCTGACGCAGCACGAACGGCAGGATGCCGCCATGCTTGTAGTAGTCGACTTCGATCGGGGTATCGATACGCAGCAGCACTTTGACTTCCTGCGATTCGCCGTTCTCACGGTGGATCACCAGGGTCGCCAGCTGTTGCGGCTTGATCTCGCCTTCGAGGCCCTTCAGGTCGTAGGTTTCCTTGCCGGTGATGCCCAGGCTTTCAACGCTGTCGTTGCCGATGAACTGCAGCGGCAGCACGCCCATGCCCACCAGGTTCGAGCGGTGGATACGCTCGAACGAACGGCAGATCACGGCCTTCACGCCCAGCAGCTGGGTGCCCTTGGCCGCCCAGTCGCGCGACGAACCGGTGCCGTACTCTTCGCCGCCGAAGATCATGGTCGGGGTGCCTTCCGCCACGTACTTCATTGCCGCGTCGTAGATCGACAGCTGCTCGCCCGACGGCTGGTGGATGGTGATGCCACCCTCGACCGCCGAACCGTCCGCCTTCGGCGGGATCATCTTGTTCTTGATACGCACGTTGGCGAAGGTGCCGCGCATCATGATCTCGTGGTTGCCGCGGCGCGAGCCGTAGGAGTTGAAGTCGGCCTTCAGGACGCCGTGATCCTTCAGCCACTTGCCTGCCGGACCGTCTTCCTTGATCGAACCCGCCGGCGAGATGTGGTCGGTGGTGATCGAGTCGCCGAACACGCCCAGCGCGCGGGCGCCGGTGATGCCGCTGGCGGCTGCCTTCGGGGTCATCTCGAAGTCGCTGAAGAACGGCGGCTCGGCGATGTAGGTCGACTCAGGCCAGTTGTACACCTGGCCTTCGGTCGACGACACGCGCTCCCACAGTTCGCCCGGGTTGCCCTTGACGTCGGCGTAGTTCTTGCGATACACCTCCGAGTTCATCGCCAGGCGCATCAGCTCGCCCACTTCCTGCGACGACGGCCAGATGTCGCCCAGGTAGACGTCGACACCGTTGGTGTCCTTGCCGACCGGCTCCGACATCAGGTCGCGGGTCATGTTGCCGGCGATCGCGTAAGCGACGACCAGCGGCGGCGAGGCCAGGAAGTTCGAACGGATGTTCGGGTGGATACGTGCTTCGAAGTTACGGTTGCCCGACAGGACGGCCGAGGCGACGATGTCGTTCTCGACGATCGCGGCGTTCAGTTCCGGGGTCAGGTCGCCGGCGTTGCCGATGCAGGTGGTGCAGCCGTAGGCGGTCACGCCGAAGCCCAGCTTTTCCAGGTAAGGCAGCAGGCCGGCGGCGGTCAGGTACTCGGTGACCACGCGCGATCCCGGGGCCAGCGAGGACTTGATGTGCGGAGCGACGGTCAGGCCGCGCTCGACCGCCTTCTTGGCCAGCAGGCCGGCAGCCAGCAGCACGCTCGGGTTCGAGGTGTTGGTGCACGAGGTGATCGCGGCGATCAGGACGTCGCCGTTCTTCACGCGCACGCCGTTGGTGGTCTCGTAGACCTTCGACAGGTCTTCCGGCGACTTGTTGAAGCCGTTCTGGGTGGTCGGCTTGCTGAACAGGTCGGTGAAGGTGTTCTTCACGTGACCCAGTTCGATACGGTCTTGCGGACGCTTCGGGCCGGCCAGCGACGGAGTCACGGTCGACAGGTCCAGTTCCAGCACGCGGGTGTAGTCGATCTCGCCTTCCTGCGGGATGCCGAACATGCCCTGGGCCTTGTAGTAGTTCTCGAAGGCAGCCAGTTCTTCTTCGGTACGGCCGGTGCCGCGGAAGTAGTCGACGGTCGCTTCGTCCACCGGGAAGAAGCCCATGGTCGCGCCGTATTCCGGGGCCATGTTGGCGATGGTGGCGCGGTCGGTGGTCGACAGCGAGCGGGTGCCTTCGCCGAAGAACTCGACGAACTTGCCCACGACTTTTTCACGGCGCAGCATTTCGGTGACGGTCAGCACCAGGTCGGTCGCGGTGCAGCCTTCGCGCAGCTTGCCCTTCAGGTTGACGCCGATCACGTCCGGGGTCAGGAAGTAGACCGGCTGGCCCAGCATGCCGGCTTCCGCCTCGATGCCGCCCACGCCCCAGCCCACGACGCCGACGCCGTTGATCATGGTGGTGTGCGAGTCGGTGCCGACCAGGGTGTCCGGGTAGAACACCTGGCCCTGCTTCATGACGCCGCGCGCCAGGTATTCCAGGTTGACCTGGTGGACGATGCCGAAGCCCGGCGGCACGACGCCGAAGGTGTCGAATGCCTGCATGCCCCACTTCATGAACTGGTAGCGCTCGTTGTTGCGCTGGAATTCCAGTTTCATGTTCAGGTCGAGCGCGCCCGGCTCGCGGAAGTGGTCGATGGTGACCGAGTGGTCGACCACCAGGTCGACCGGCACCAGCGGCTCGATCTTCTTCGGATCGGCGCCGGTCTTGGCGGCGACGTTGCGCATCGCGGCCAGGTCGGCCAGCAGCGGCACGCCGGTGAAGTCCTGCAGCACGACGCGGGCGACGACGAACGGGATCTCGTCGGTACGCTCGGCGGTCGCGCCCCAGTTGGCGAGCTGCTTCACGTGTTCTTCGGTGACCTTCTTGCCGTCGCAGTTACGCAGCACGGACTCGAGGACGATACGGATCGACACCGGCAGGCGCGACAGGTTCACACCGAGGCTTTCGGCCAGGGCCGGCAGCGAGTAGAACTGACCGGTCTGGCTTGCGCCGATCGGGAATTCCTTCAGTGTGTTCAGAGTGTTGCGAGACATAATCTCTCCTTCAGTGGGGATTTTGTTATTTCACTATCAATAACATCAGGCAATGCGCGGCGATGCTGGCCGCGAATCAGCTTTTCTTTTCCTCGGGCGACGAAGCCACGATGGGCGCCGCCTGTTGGGGGGTCTTGCACTCGTTGGCCAGCTGGCGGTTCAGGCGGGAATCCAGCAGGATGCCCTTGGCCGGAATGCCAATCCAGATCAAGCCCCAAAAGGGGTTTTCGAAGCGCTGCGCGCCGGTCGTCGTGCCCACCCGCGCCAGGCGGTGCAGGCGCTTCTTCCAGCGCAGGGCGATGTGGGCATCGTCTTTTTCGTTGGTGTAGATCGTGACCTTGTTGTTAAGTTCACAAGCGTATTCGGTGACGATCGTATCGGTGATGTCCGGCTCGGCCTGCTCCGGATTGCTCGGATCGACGGTGGGCTCGGCGGATGCCGCGGCGGCCGCGGCCGCGCCGGCGGCGCCGGCCTTGGCTTTCTTCGCTTTGGACTTGGATTTCTTGGCCTGCGCTTTCAGGACGGCTTCCGCCTTCGGGTGCTTGTCGGCGGGGGCGGCGGTGGCCGGCGCGCATACGCCGGCGGCCGCGAACGCGAAAGCGCCGGCGGCAAGGAGTTTGGACAGTTGGGTGGACATCAGGAGGCTTCCGTGTGGTTGACGATGGCCGCCGCGGCTTCGGGCAGCGCAAGGCCAGCCAGCTTAGCGCGCTGCAACACCGTCCAATAATAGCGATAGCTCGCGCGGTCGTGCAAGCGGCCATGGTGGGCGATCGGTCCCCAGCCGGCCGCCATGGCCTCGCTCAGGATGTTGGTCGCCTCGTTCACTTCCGACAGGCGCGGCGTGAAGGCCTTCAGGATCGCCTTGATCTGGTCGGGGTGGATGCTCCACATGCGGGTGAAGCCGAACTCGGCGGCCGCGCGCTGGGCGTCGTTGGCGACGATCGCGCTGTCCTTGATGTCGGTGGTCACGTTGTGCGACGGGACCTTGCCGTGCGCGTGGCAGGCGGCGACCATCTCGAGCTTGGCGCGCACCACCAGCGGGTGGGTGAACTGGCCCGGAGTGCGCATGGCGCCGGCGGGAATCGCGCCGTAGTGGGCGGACACGAAATCCATGATGCCGAAGGACAGCGATTCGACCTGGGGCAGGGCGGCGATGTCGTAGGCCTCGCGCAGGGCGCCGTGGGTCTCGATCAGCACGTGCACCGGCAGGTCGCTGCGGCCGCTCGGCGCGGCGTGCTGGTTGATCAGGTCGATGGCGCGCGCCACTTCCATGGCGCTGCTCACCTTGGGCAGCATCACGAAGGCCAGGCGCGGCGCGGCGGCGCCCACGATGGTGGCGACGTCGTGCTCGAAATGGGGGCTGCCCGGCTCGTGCACGCGCGCGCCGATGCGGTTGAAGCGGTTGTCTTCGCTATTCAGCAGGGACGCCACCAGGGCGGCATGCCCGGCTTCGCTGCCGGCGGCGGCGCCGTCCTCGCAGTCGAAGGTGATGTCGAAGACGGGCCCAAGCTCTTGTTGCAGGGCCATCGATTTGCGCATCAGCTTCTCCGAGCCGGCGTAGTGATCGCAGGCGGGGAGCAGGAGCGGCTGGCGTTTGCCCTGGAATAAAACCTCGGAAGGATGCATGTGGTGTTCAGTCGAAGCGGAAGCCGCCGTACCGCCTGGAGAGGCGGCACGGCGTATGCGGCGGACGGGCGGCTTGGCCGGTTCCATCAACCGCGTGGAAGTTTAGGCCAGCAGGTGGGCCACGCCTTCACGCTCTTCGGTCAGTTCCTTCAGCGTGAGGTTGATGCGCTCTTGCGAGAACTCGTCGATCTCCAGGCCCTGGACGATCTTGTATTCGCCGTTTTCAACGGTGACAGGGAAGCCGAACATGGTGTCCTTCGGGATGCCGTACGAACCGTCCGACGGGATGCCCATGGTGGTCCACTTGCCGTTGGTGCCGACGTGCCAGTCGTGCATGTGGTCGATGGCGGCGTTGGCTGCCGAGGCTGCCGACGACAGGCCGCGCGCTTCGATGATGGCGGCGCCGCGCTTGCCGACGGTCGGCAGGAAGGTGTCGCGGTTCCAGACGTCGTCGTTGATCATCTCCTTGACCGATTGGCCGTCGATGGTCGCGAAGCGGTAGTCGGCGTACATGGTCGGCGAGTGGTTGCCCCACACGGCCAGCTTTTCGATCGACGACACCGGCTTGCCGGTCTTGGCGGCAACTTGCGACAGGGCGCGGTTGTGGTCCAGGCGCAGCATGGCGGTGAAGTTCTTGCTAGGGAGGTTCGGGGCCGACTTCATGGCGATGTAGGCGTTGGTGTTGGCCGGGTTGCCGACCACCAGCACCTTGACGTTGCGCGAAGCGACGGCGTCCAGCGCCTTGCCCTGCACGGTGAAGATCTGGGCGTTGGCTTCCAGCAGGTCCTTGCGTTCCATGCCCGGGCCGCGCGGACGGGCGCCGACCAGCAGGGCGAAGTCGGCATCCTTGAAGGCGGTCATCGGGTCGGCGTGGGCGGTCATGCCGGCCAGCAGCGGGAATGCGCAGTCGTCGATTTCCATCATGACGCCCTTGAGCGCCTTCTGTGCCTTCTCATTGTCGATTTCCAGCAGCTGCAGGATGACCGGCTGGTCCTTGCCCAGCATGTCGCCGTTGGCGATGCGGAACAGCAGGGAATAGCCGATCTGGCCGGCCGCGCCGGTGACGGCAACGCGCATTGGGGTTTTAGCCATGATGAATCTCCAAAGTGGGAATGAAAACGGTCGGTGCCTGGGTCGATGCCGAGGATACGCCTGTTTGGGAAAACTGCAATGATACCAAAAGCGCCATCCACGATCCGGCCCGTGAGACTGGTGTCGCGCGCGTACAATAAGTGCAAGAACGGACGCCAGGTCGACCGCGAGTGTACTCCTCTGCCGTTCCATCAGTCAATTCATATCATATGTCTTATATAAGACACATGTGTGGAGGCCTTCTACACTGGACGGTGTTGCACTTTTGTGGTGAAATCGCGGTCTATGAACCCCGTCCCGACCAACCAGGCCAGCGATCCCGCCGGCAGCGCATCGCCTTCGTTCCGGCCGCTGTACCAGCAGATCAAGGCCCTGATCACCCAAAGCCTGCAAGCGGGCGAATGGAAACCGGGCGAACTGATGCCCAGCGAAGTCGAGCTGGCGGGGCGTTTCAAGGTCAGCCAGGGCACGGTGCGCAAAGCCATCGACGAGCTGGCGGCCGAGAACCTGGTGGTGCGCCGCCAGGGCAAGGGCACCTTCGTCGCCACCCACGCCGAGGAGCGCGCCCACTTCCGCTTCCTGCGCCTGATGCCCGACGAGGGCGTTCCCCACCATCCCGAGAGCCGCTTCGTCGAAGTCAAGCGCATCCGCGCCCCGGCCGAGGTCGCGCGCCTGCTGGAACTCAAGTCGGGCGACGCGGTCGTGTATATCAAGCGGGTCCAGTCCTTCGAAGGCCAGCCGACCATTCTGGAAGAGCTGTGGCTGCCGGGCCAGCTGTTCAAGGGCCTGAGCGCGGAGCGGCTGGCGGAATACAAGGGGCCAATGTACGGCCTGTTCGAGTCCGAGTTCGGCACCCGCATGATCCGCGCGAGCGAAAAAATCCGGGCGGTATCCGCCGACGCCTCGGCCAGCGAGTTCCTGAAGGTACCGGAAGGAACGCCGCTGCTGTGCGCCGAGCGGGTCTCGTTTACCTACGGCGACAAGGCCGTGGAACTGCGGCGCGGGCTGTACTCGACCGCGCAGCATCACTACCTGAACGAGCTGTCGTGACGGTGTAAAGAATGACGCAAACCGGGTTCCGCCGTCGTGGGGAGCCCGGTTTGCAGTTGCAGCAATCCCACGCGGGCTGCTGCAACGATCGCTTGATGCGATTAAAATATGTTGGTTTTGGGTAAGCGACGGACATTGACCCGGTTCGACGCAAGGTGTCCCGCCATGCTGCACGGCAGCGTGTGGGGCCCGGTCACAAAATCGGTGAAAATGAAGGGTTCACTAAAAATTTGTCGTCATAAGGGAGGTGTTGTATGTCCGAAGCCGTGAGAGAAGCTGCAAAAAAAGGGCGGCCGGAGTTCCGCAATATTGGCATTAGCGATATTACTGGCAAATATCGCATGCCGCCGTCGGCCATCGTGTCGATCCTGCACCGCATCAGCGGCGCCGGGTTGTTCCTGATGCTGCCGTTCCTGCTGTACCTGCTGCAGGAAAGCCTGCTGTCGGAGACCTCGTTCGAGCACTTCCGCGGCATCATGAGCAACGTGTTCGTCAAGATCATCCTGCTGGGCCTGTCCTGGGCCTACCTGCACCACTTCACCGCCGGCGTTCGCCACCTGTTCATGGACAACCACCTGGCCCTGGACAAGGACGCTGCGCAAAAGACCGCACGCTGGGTGCTGGTCGTGAGCCTGGCCCTGACCGTGCTGGTCGGCCTGAAACTGTTCGGAGTGTTTTAAACCATGGCAACCAAGAATAATATCGGCCCGCGCCGCCTCGTCGTCGGCGCCCACTACGGCGTCAAGGATTGGCTGGCGCAGCGCGTCACCGCCATCGTCATGGCCGTCTACACCGTCATCCTGCTGGTCATGTTCCTGACCGGCCAGAACTTTACCTATGAAGGCTGGGCTGGCCTGTTCGCGAAGCAGTGGTTCAAGCTGTTCTCGCTGGTCGCCCTGTTCGGCCTGTTCTACCACGCTTGGGTCGGCATCCGTGACATCTGGATGGACTACATCAAGCCGGCAGGCGTGCGCCTGCTTCTGCAGTTGGCGACGATTCTCTGGCTGATTGCCTGCGCCGCCTGGACCGTGCAAATTCTCTGGAGCGTGTAATCGTGGCAGCAATCAAACCTGCAATCCCTACCCGTCGTTTTGACGCGGTCATCGTTGGCGCCGGCGGTTCCGGCATGCGCGCATCGCTGCAACTGGCCGAAGCCGGCCTGAACGTGGCGGTGCTGTCGAAAGTGTTCCCGACCCGTTCGCACACCGTGGCGGCCCAGGGCGGCATCGGCGCGTCCCTCGGCAACATGAGCGAAGACGACTGGTACTGGCACATGTTCGACACCGTCAAGGGCGGCGACTACCTCGGCGACCAGGATGCGATCGAATTCATGTGCCGCGAAGCACCGAAGGTCGTGTACGAGCTCGAACACTTCGGCATGCCTTTCGACCGTAACCCGGACGGCACCATCTACCAGCGTCCGTTCGGCGGCCACACCGCGAACTTCGGCGAAAAGCCGGTCCAGCGCGCCTGCGCGGCCGCCGACCGTACCGGCCACGCCCTGCTGCACACCCTGTACCAGCGCAACGTCCGCGCCCGTACCCACTTCTTCGTCGAGTGGATGGCCCTCGACCTGATCCGCGACGCCGAAGGCGACGTGGTCGGCGTGCTGGCCCTGGAAATGGAAACCGGCGACACGATGATCCTGGAAGCGAAGACCACCATCTTCGCCACCGGCGGCGCAGGCCGCATCTTCGCCGCATCGACCAACGCCTTCATCAACACCGGCGACGGCATGGGCATGGCGGCGCGCGCCGGCCTGCCGCTGCAGGACATGGAGTTCTGGCAGTTTCACCCGACCGGCGTGTCCGGCGCGGGCGTGCTGATCACGGAAGGTGTCCGTGGCGAAGGCGGTATCCTGATCAACTCGAACGGCGAACGCTTCATGGAGCGCTACGCGCCGACCCTGAAGGACCTGGCGCCGCGCGACTTCGTCTCGCGCTCGATGGACCAGGAGATCAAGGAAGGCCGCGGCTGCGGTCCGAACAAGGACCACGTCCTGCTGGACCTGCGTCACATCGGCGCCGACACCATCAAGAAGCGCCTGCCGTCGATTCTCGAAATCGGTCACAAGTTCGCCAACGTCGACGCCACCAAGGAGCCGATCCCGGTCGTTCCGACCATCCACTACCAGATGGGCGGCATCCCGACCAACATCCATGGCCAGGTCGTCGCTCCTGACGGCACCGGCGGCCAGAAAATCGTCAACGGCCTGTACGCGATCGGCGAATGCGCCTGCGTCTCGGTCCACGGCGCGAACCGCCTGGGCACCAACTCGCTGCTCGACCTGGTGGTCTTCGGCCGCGCGGCCGGCAACCACGTCGTCGCCTCGAACCTGAAGCAGAAGCTGAACAAGCCGCTGCCGAAGGACGCCGCCGACTTCGCGCTGGACCGCCTGAACCGCCTCGAGACCTCGACCGGCGGCGAGAAGGTCCAGCACGTGGCCAACGACATCCGCGCCACCATGCAGAAGTACTGCGGCGTGTTCCGTACCGACGCACTGCTGAACCAGGGCGTCGAGGAAATCATGAAGCTCGACGAGCGCCGCAAGCACGTGTCCTTCCAGGACAAGTCGAAGGTGTTCAACACCGCGCGCGTCGAAGCGCTGGAACTGGACAACCTGATCGAGACCGCGAAGGCGACCATCGTCTCGGCAGCAGCCCGCAAGGAATCGCGCGGCGCCCACGCCCACAGCGACTACGAGAAGCGCGACGACGAGAACTGGATGAAGCACACCCTGTGGTTCTCGGAAGGCAACCGCCTCGAGTACAAGGCTGTGGTCACCAAGCCGCTGACCGTCGAGACCTTCAAGCCGAAGGCACGTACTTTCTAATATTTGAAGAAGCCGGGGCAGGGCCCCGGCTTAGAAGACAGGTAAAAACATGGCACGCACCGTCCAACTGAAGATTTACCGCTACGATCCGGACAAGGATACGAAGCCTTACATGCAAGACGTGACCGTCGAGCTGCAAGATACCGACAAGATGCTGCTGGACGTCCTGCAGCGCATCAAGTCCGACGTCGATGACTCGCTGGCCCTGCGCCGCTCCTGCCGCGAAGGCGTGTGCGGTTCGGACGCAATGAACATCAACGGCAAGAATGGCCTGGCCTGCACCACCAACCTGAACGAACTGAGCCAGCCGATCGTGCTGCGCCCGCTGCCGGGCCTGCCGGTCATCCGCGACCTGATCGTGGACATGACCCAGTTCTTCAAGCAATACCACTCGATCAAGCCTTACCTGATCAACGATTCGATCAAGCCGGAGAAAGAGCGCCTGCAGTCGCCGGAAGAGCGCGAAGAGCTCGACGGCCTGTACGAGTGCATCCTGTGCGCCTGCTGCTCTACTTCCTGCCCGTCGTTCTGGTGGAACCCGGACAAGTTCGTCGGCCCGGCCGGCCTGCTGCAGGCCTACCGCTTCATCGCCGACTCGCGCGACGAAGCCACCAACGAGCGCCTGGACAACCTGGAAGACCCGTACCGCCTGTTCCGCTGCCACTCGATCATGAACTGCACGGACGTGTGCCCGAAGGGCCTGAATCCGAACAAGGCGATCGGCAAGATCAAGGAATTGCTGGTCCGCCGCGCGATCTAAAGCTCGGCCGCCATCCCGTCGTTCCGGCGGAGGCCGGAACCCAAGTTTGCGTGAGTACCGCTACTAGAGATCGTCGTGGTAACGCAAACGAACTTAGGTTCCGGCCAAGGGGGCCGCCGAGGCCCGGAACGACGGGTAACTTTGGCGCAAATGCAGGCAAATTTGCCGCAAATACAGTAAAAGTACCGTACTGCCAATTCCTGGCAGCCGGAGTATAGTGTTGACCCAACAACGGACTCTAGTGTGAAAACGCATCAATCCGACCCAGCCAACCGTGCCCGCCTGCGTTGGCGCGCACGCCGGGGCTTGCTCGAGAACGACCTGATCCTCACGCGCTTCCTGGACGCACACGAAGTGGACCTGAGCGACGAGGAGGTCGATGCGCTGACCCGCCTGCTGGACCTGGCGGACAACCCGCTGATGGACCTGCTGCTGGGGCGCGCCGAGCCCGAAGGCGAGGTCGACCTGCCGCACGTGCGCGCCCTCCTGGCGCGGCTGCGGCAAGCGTGAGCGGAACCGAGGTTTCGCGAGGTTTCGTTTTATATATTTTGTAGACTCCACTCCCAAAAGAAGGAAGTGCCATGAACATCTCTGATACCAAAGCCACTCTGTCGTTCTCGGACGGCAGCCCGTCGGTCGACATGCCGATCTATAAGGGCACCATCGGCCCGGACGTCATCGACATCCGCAAGCTGTACGGCCAGACCGGCAAGTTCACCTACGATCCTGGCTTCATGTCGACCGCCTCGTGCAACTCGAGCATCACCTACATCGACGGTGACAAGGGCGAGCTGCTGTACCGCGGCTACCCGATCGAGCAACTGGCCGTCAACTGCGACTTCCTCGAAACCTGCTACCTGCTGCTGAACGGCGAACTGCCGAACGCAGAGCAGAAGAAGACCTTCACCGACACCGTGACCAAGCACACCATGGTGCACGAGCAGATGCAGTTCTTCTTCCGTGGCTTCCGCCGCGACGCGCACCCGATGTCGGTCCTGGTCGGCACCGTCGGCGCGCTGGCATCGTTCTACCACGACTCGCTGGACATCAACGATGCCAAGCAGCGTGAAATCTCGGCTATCCGCCTGATCGCCAAGCTGCCGACCCTGGTCGCCATGGCATACAAGTACTCGATCGGCCAGCCGTTCATGTACCCGCGCAACGACCTGTCGTACAGCGCGAACTTCATGCACATGATGTTCGCCAACCCGTGCGAAGAGTACAAGGTCAATGACGTGCTGGTGCGCGCTCTGGACCGCATCCTGATCCTGCACGCGGACCACGAGCAGAACGCATCGACCTCGACCGTCCGTCTGGCCGGTTCGTCGGGCGCCAACCCGTTCGCCTGTATCGCTGCCGGTATCGCCTGCCTGTGGGGCCCGGCGCACGGCGGCGCGAACGAAGCCGCACTGACCATGCTGAAGGAAATCGGCTCGGTCGAGAACATCCCGGCCTTCATCGAGAAGGTCAAGGACAAGAACTCGGGCGTGAAGCTGATGGGCTTCGGTCACCGCGTGTACAAGAACTTCGACCCGCGCGCCAAGCTGATGCGCGAAACCTGCCACGAAGTGCTGAACGAACTGGGCCTGCAGGACGACCCGCTGTTCAAGCTGGCGATGGAACTGGAACGCATCGCGCTGGAAGACGAATACTTCGTGTCGCGCAAGCTGTACCCGAACGTCGACTTCTACTCGGGCATCGTGCAGTCGGCTCTGGGCATCCCGGTCTCGCTGTTCACCGGTATCTTCGCGATGGCCCGTACCATCGGCTGGATCGCCCAGTGGAACGAGATGATCGCCGATCCGGAACAGAAGATCGGCCGTCCGCGCCAGCTGTTCGTTGGTTCGCCGGTGCGCGACGTGCCGACGATCGACAAGCGTTAATCGGACCGCCCCGTGCAGGGGCTGTGTCTTCAGGAAGCGGGCTTCGGCCCGCTTTTTTTATTTCAACCTGTCTGCACAGGGCATCGATTCGTTCCTGGCGCGAAGAAGTTAAGCTTGGCGCCATGGTTGAGGCCTGCGCACCGGTGCGGCGCGGGCTTGCCACCCAAGCGCATCCGCATGCTACGCTCGGCGAATGCTACGTCGCCTCTCAACCATGCTGTTGCTCGGGTGCACTTTATCGGGCTCGATCGCTGCCCAAGTGGCAGCGCAGCCGGGCGAGCCCAGGTTCGCACTCGAGGTGGAGCGCGTTGCCGGCGCCGATGGAGGCAAGGTCTACCAGATCAAGTCGAGCGCCAAGGTGGCGGCAATGCCAGGCGTTGTCTGGGGTATTCTCACCGATTACGAGCATTTTGCCGATTACCTGCCGAACCTGCATAGTGTTCGCGTCCTGTCCCGCAACGACAACACGGTCGTCGTCGAACAATTGGGTGAAGCCCGCTTCCTGTTTTTCAGCCAGGCGATCCGCCTGGTGGTGCAGGTGCACGAGCGGGCGCCGGATCGCATCGACATCTCGCTGGTCGAGGGCGACATGAAAGTCTACCGGGCGCGCTGGGAGCTGACGCCATTGGCAGGCGCCAGCGGCACCAGGGTAGAGTACAACGCCACCATCGAGCCGAAGTTCAGTGTGCCGGAAGCTGTGGAGACAAGCGTTGTAAGGAAAGATGTCGCCGCGATGATGGCGGCAATGTTGTCGCGACTGGACCGGCGGGAGTAGCAGTTTTCCGATTGACAGGGCGAGTATGATGATGTGCGGCGTCGTATGAATCGCACATCCGGCCGGCAGGGTCGAATGCCCGGTTTGGTCGAAAGCGACCGCCGCACCCAAATTATCCCTGGTGTAACATCTGGTTGTAAATAAGACGCGACAAATTGTCTCAATGTGTCTCGACCGTTGACGATCTCGTCACAAAGGCTATACTCCTCACATGACTCACGCACGCCGCCCCATGACCCGCCACGCCTTCTGTCTTATTGGCAGCGGCGCCGCAGCGCCCGTCATTCGCGCCGTGCATTCCTCCCGTAATCTCGCCTGGCTTTCCTGGGCTCGGTGAGGAAACAAGGCAGGTAAAGCCTGTCATTCGCCTTCCTCCCGAGCGACCTCCATCACATCGTCTCCGGCGCCTAGCGCGCCGGTGGATCCCTTTTGTCGATGGCCGCCAGAGAGCGGCCTCTATTTGGAGAACAACATGAAACCGTCCATCACTATCTCGTGGCTCGACCTGGAACGCCTGGAGCGCGTGCTCGACCGCCTGCCGGCCGCCCAGGCCAACGCGCGCGATGCGCTGCTCAATGAACTCGGCCGTGCCGACATGGTCGAACCCTGGGACATGCCGCCCGACGTCGTCACCATGAATTCGCGCGTGCGCTTCAGCTTCGATAACAGCGAGGAAGAGGTCACGCTGACCCTGACCTATCCGAAGGACATGACCGACAGCGGAGAACAACTGTCCGTGCTGACGCCGGTCGGTACCGCCTTGCTGGGCCTGAAGGTTGGCGACAGCATCGCCTGGAACCGCCCCGACGGCGGCCGCTTCCACATTACCGTGCGCGGCGTCGAGTACCAGCCGGAGCGCGCCGGCGAACTGCACCGCTAGAACAGGCACTTGCCCCGTGCCCGCGCCACGAACACGAAGGGCAGGGCGATGTAGCCGCTGAGGAAGAAAGTCGACTGCCGCTTCAGGCCGTCGCCGTGCAGGCAGTACGGCACCTTGGCTTCTTCAAACTGGCGCTCGAAGCTTGTCCGCGCGTCACTGCCGAACGTCGCTTTCTGCTTGTCGCGCTCCGGTTCGGACGTCTCCGCAAGGGCCGCTCGCAACGCCTCTTCGAGCGCCGGCGGACGTACTGCGGCGCGGATGTCGGCTGCGGTCGCCGTCGTCACAGGCGTAGGCGGATTCGGCGGCGCGTCGGCAAGCGCGCCCGCAACAGGCAGCATGCCCAAGGCCAGCAAGGTGATGGCATGCTTCATCAACATTTCCCTATCTGATATACGCGCCCTGGTGAGGGAAGAGCGTCGCGGCCCGGCTTTTGCCGGGTTTGCCCGGATGCGAAAGCATGCTTGGCCTCCATGCCTGGGATCGTGACCGCCGGTCGCTTCATTGCATTAATGAATGTGTCGATGTTGGCAAATGTACACCGCCGATCTCGGCAGCAGGGCCTTTGCACAATTTGTTACATTTCAATGTGTACAATGTCCGCGGTTCTTATCCCAACTGTATAAAGGACGTCCATGAAGCGCTTCCTCACTGCCTGTTTTTTGTTTCTGAGCCTGGTCGGCGCTGCCCGTGCGGAGACCAATGCCGAGCTGACCCGCCAGGTCAACGCCTTCGTCGACGAGTGGCACGACGACGCGGCCCATGCGCGCCTGGCCTATTTCGACAAGATGGCGAAGGACGGCGTGTACATCGGCACCGATCGCACGGAACTGTGGAAGCGCGACGAGTTCAAGGCCTGGGCCAAGAAGTACTTCGACCGAAAGTCCGCCTGGAGCTTCAAGGCCACGCGCCGCAACGTGTACGCATCGGCGGACGGTTCGATCATCTGGTTCGACGAGCTGCTGGACACCCCGAACATGGGCCCCTGCATGGCCAGCGGCGTGATCCGCAAGACGAACAAGGGCTTTGAAATCCTGCATTACCAGCTGTCGATGGCGGTGCCGAACGAGGTCAACGGCCAGGTCAAAAAGCTGATCGACGAAAACGCGAAGAAGACGAAGTCCTGAACCGGCGCCTGTGCTAAGGTGACCGCCTTCCGGATTTCGTTAGTCAGCAAGTGAGCAAACCCTACATCGGACGCTTCGCGCCGTCGCCCACCGGCCCGCTGCATGCGGGCTCGCTGGTGGCGGCGGTGGCCAGCTATCTCGACGCGCGCTTTCACGAGGGCGCCTGGCTGGTGCGCATCGAGGACATCGACGAGGGCCGCAGCGTGCCCGGCGCCGCCGAAGGCATCCTGGCCCTGCTCGATGCGCTGGGCATGCATGCCGACGGCGAGATCGTCTGGCAGAGCCGGCGCAAGCACCTGTATGCGGCGGCGGCTGAGCGCATTGCGCTTCACACCTATCCCTGCGGCTGCAACCGGCGCGAGATCGCCGATTCGCGCCTGGGCTTCGCGCCCGATGGGGCAGCGATCTATCCCGGCACCTGCCGCTACGGCCTGGCCGAGGGGCGCGGCATGCGCAGCCTGCGCCTGCGTGTGCCGGACGCCGGCATGGACGAGGTGAGCTTCACCGATCGCTTCGCCGGCCGCGTGACCCAGCACCTCGCACGCGACTCGGGCGACTTCGTGCTCAAGCGTGCCGACGGCTACTGGGCCTACCAATTGGCGGTGGTGGTCGACGATGCCGAGCAAGGCGTTACCGACATTGTGCGCGGCGCGGACCTGCTCGACTCCACCCCGCGCCAGATCTTCCTGCAGCGCGTGCTGGGTGTGCCGACGCCGCGCTACCTGCACGTGCCGGTGGTGCGCAACGCCAACGGCGAAAAATTATCCAAGCAGACGGGGGCCCTGGCAGTGACGGCCGGCGACGAGGCGAGCGCGGTCGCCGCGCTGCTGGAGACAGCGCGTTTTCTGGAACTCGGCGTCGAGCAGGCGGACTCGCTCGATGCCTTCTGGCGCGCGGCTATCCCGGCCTGGGGCCGGCTTCTCGAGCGCCATCCGGGCGCAGGACTGAGCTAGCCGGCTTCAGCCTGGGACGCCGATGCGCCGGCGCGCCATCACGCCCACGCCCAGCAGTCCGACCCCCAGCATTGCCCAGGAGCCCGGTTCGGGAACCGGCGCCGCCACGATGAAGCCGCGGATCTCGCCGCCCGGATACTGGGTGGTGTGGATGTTCAGGTAGGCCGTGTTGTCGCCCATTGCGTCGAGCAGGGCAGCGCTCGCCCCTGCCGCCGTGCCGCCGAAGGCGGTCAGGAAGGCCGGGTCATACACCGCGGGATCGGCCAGGTCGAAGGTCTGGCTGTAGTTGCCGGAGCTTGCGCCAGAGGGGAAGCCGAACAGCGGAATCGCCACGCCGGCGGTGCCCATCAGGCTGTCTGCGGTGCAGCAGTGGATGTGGGCCGCCACCGTGCCGGTCGTCAGGTCGGAGAAGGGGATATCGGCGCGCAGGATCATGCCGTCGAGCTGGAGGCTGGCGATGCTGTAGCCGGGAAAGGCGTTGGGCGGCGCCTCGCCTGGTCCGCTCGCCACGGCGCGGAAATAATCGACTGCCAGTGCGGAGGGTGCAAGTGCGAGCGTCGACGCGGCCAGCGTCAACGCGGACAAGACTTTCTTCATGGTATACCTCCTGATTAGGAAAGAAACCAACCCGCGCTCACACGGAGCGCTGGTGAAAAAAGTAGCACAGGCATACGTTCCAGGCCACACGGTACTGAAGGGCAAAGGAGAACAGGCACCCAAATCGCTGACGGAAATGGTGCCTGGAAATCGAAGCGGAAATGGGGCGTCGTTATTGGGGATTACGCATGATGGTGATTTCGCCGTCCGCTTCGAGGAAAGCACATTTCATCTCCGAACGCGGGCAGTCGTGCTCGCGCAACGCTTCCTCGATATCGCTGTCCGACAGCCGGCAATTGCGCATGACTTTTTCGAAGAAGACGCCGTCGCGACCGATCAGGACAGCATCGCCGTCGACCAGCGTAGAGATCTTCTCACTGCGCGACGTAGCGACACCGACCAGGGCATTGATGGCGACCAGGGTCGCGGCGCAGATCAGGCCGCCGACCAGCGAATTGTCGCCGCCCGACAGCGAGTTCGACACCGCTTCGGACAGCAGCATCACGACCAGCAGATCGAAAGGCGTGAACTGACCCACCGTCCGGCGTCCCGAGAGACGCACCATGATCAGCAGGAGCAGGTAGACCGCCAAACCCCGAACTATGAATTCCCACCAAGGAAGATCCATATCGAACATACGACCTCCAATGCATGAACCGTTGAGTCGATTGTAATGAATTTGCCAACAAGACGAGTTCAAGCGTGCGGGCTGAGGGAGGATCGGTCGGGAGTTTGCGTGGATGAGGGCGGGGTGCTTGCCTACGTTGAGCTGCGGTCCAAATCCGGGGCGCAGGGTGGGATCAGTGCCGTGGCGCTGGTCCGGAGACTGCGTTGACGGCTTGCTCCGCGAGCGCCGCTTCGTAGGCCGCCAGTTCCTTTTCGTAACGCGCCAGCGCATCTTCGTAGAGATCGAATACGCAGGGAACGCAACCGCTGCGGCAGCAGTCTTCCAGGTCCGGCTGCACCGGCGGGACCGGACGCTTGAGCACCGTATTCATTTCTCTCGCTTCAGCAATTCCTGGATTTCCTCGCGGTCCTTCTTGCTGACGTGGCCGCGCAGTGCGGCCAGCACCAGCTCCTTGCCGGAACCGGCAAAGGCTTTGTGGATCAGCTCCTTGATCAGGCTGGTCTGAAGGCTGTCCTGCGGCTGGGCAGGCGCATAGATATGGGCGCGGGCGCTTTCGTCGCGCTGAAGCAGGCCTTTGGCGTGCATGACTTGCAGCAGGCGCAGCACGTTGGCATAGCCCATGTCGGGCCGTGTCTCGACCGCGGCTTCATGGACCTGGCGCGCGGTGGCCGGGCCGAGCTGCCACAGCAGGCGCAGCATTTCGAGCTCGGACGGAGTCGGCTTCGGTGGGGCATCAATGGTACTCATGGATCTAGATTAAATGATCTAGACTCCAAAGTCCATGGCCCCACTCCGGCGCTCAACGCGACTTGTACAGGCTTTCCAACACAAACTGCATCCGCCCCGCCTTGCGTTCGCAAGTGCCGGTCATGGTGCCTTCCTCACCCAGAGCCCAGGTCATCTTGGTGCCCGAGGACTTGTCGGCACAAGCGGCATGGGCCTGGTCGGGAACCTTCGGCATCGGCGGCGGCTCGGGCGGCTCCGGCGGAGCGGGAATCGTCGGCATCGCCGGCGGTGGAGGCGGGGGCGGAGCAAAGCCGTCGTGATGGCCGGGCAGTGCAGGCGGCGCCGGTGGCGCGGGCGGGGCTGGCGGATCCGGTGGAGTCGGCGGCGGCGGGCACTTGATCTTGGTGCCCGGGCCGCACTTGATCCATACGTGGCCGTTGCGGGTTTCCGCCTGCTGGGCGCTGGCGCTGCCGCACAGCAGGGCGAGCAGGATCAGGGGGATGGTCGTCTTCATTATCGTTCTCCTTTCGGCTGCGGCCCGCACAGGATGCGCCAACAGCGCGGCGGGCCATGACTGCATCCTGCACGCCAAATGTGGAGAAAAAATGGAGTCGTCTTGCGTTACGCTAAGTTTTTTCAGCCTCCCCGACCTCAGGCTCCGATTCAGGGTCCCGGGGCTCCTTTCGTTCGATGTACGACGCAATGTCGCTTGCGCAAAAGGAAGCGATTTGTTCGCATGCGCAGTGCACTCAATGAAAACGAGCGAAAGCCTTCCTCATCCACGCGAAGCCGCCACCTGTCATTGGTGCCGATATAGCCAAATGAAATCTCGTGTTGGGATAGCACCTGGACGTTCTCGATGTCGCCTACTTGATCGCGCATGCAGAGTTTATCCATCGGTCTGCCGTCCGGTCCAAGCAAATAGATCCAGTGGTGGCAGCCATCGAAATAGTCGTAACTCGTCGCGAGTACCGTGCAGTTGCCCACGGCAATTTGCATGTCGAGGGCGTCTCCACTCACGAACACGGGTAATGGCCGGCCAGCCCGCACCAGCCGCCTGCGGCATGCCATTCGAATCAGAACGTTGCGTGTCTCTTGCAAGGTGTATTTGACAGAGGCTTTCAACGGCATTCCTTTATAGATCGCAGCGGTAACCCAGCCCATAGATGGAGCGGATCGCCTCCAGGCCCGGCGCAGCGGCATCGATCTTGCGCCGCAGGTTCTTGATGTGGCTGTCGATGGCGCGGTCGGTCGCGTCCAGGCTGTCGGCGCGCGCGGCGTCCAGCAGCTGGGCGCGCGACAGCACCTGCCCCGGGCGGCGCGCCAGCGCGGCCAGGATCGCGTATTCACTCGGCGTCAGGTCGAGCGCCTTGCCGTGCACCCTGACGCGGCGCGCGGCTTCGTTCACCTCCAGCACGCGTGGCGGCGGCGCGTTGCCGGCACGGCGCAGGATGGCCTTCACCCGCGCCATCAGTTCGCGCGGGCTGAAGGGCTTGCACAGGTAGTCGTCGGCGCCGCTTTCCAGGCCAAGCAGACGGTCGATCTCCTCGACGCGCGCCGTCACCATCACGATCGGCACCTCCGAGAAGGCGCGCACGGCGCGGCACAGCGCCAGGCCATCCAGGCCGGGCAGCATCAGGTCGAGCACGACCAGGGCAGGCGGAGTGGCGCGGATCGCTTCCAGCGCCAGCGCGCCGTCGCCGACAACGCGCGGCTCGTAGCCGGCCGCGCGAGCATAGTCAGCGACCAGGGCCGCCAGCTCCGGCTCGTCCTCGACGATCATCAGGGTCGTCATGCGGTCTCCTTCGATGCGAGAGGAAGGCTGAGCGTCACGCGCAGGCCGCCCAGCGGCGAGTGGGCGAAAGCGAGGCCGGCGCCTTGCGCCTCGAGCAGGCGGCGGCACAGGGCCAGGCCGAGTCCGGCGCCTCCGTGCGCGCGGCTGCGCGAAGCGTCGACGCGGTAGAAGCGCTCGGACAGGCGCGCCAGGGCCTCGTCCGGCACGCCCGGCGCGCTGTCGTCGAGCGTCAGGTGCAGGCTGCCCTGATCGGCATGGGCGTGCAGGCGGATGCTGCCGCCGGCGGCGGTGTAGCGCAGGCTGTTTTCGAACAGGTTGTCGAGCACCTGGCGCATGCGGTCGGGGTCGGCCAGTACATCGGCGCGCACTGGCGCCGGGCCGATGTCGAGCCTCAAGCCGGCGCCGGCGATGCGCTCGGCGAAGGCCTGCGCTTCATCGCCCGCCAGGCGCCACAGGTCGACGGCTTCGCGCCGGCAAGCGAGTTCGCCGACGTCGGCGCGCGCCAGCGCGTACAGCTCGTCGATCAGCTTGTTCAGGGACAGCACCTGGCGCAGCATCGCGTCCACGGTGTCGGGCGTGGCGCTGCGTACGCCATCCTGGATCGCCTCCAGCTGGGCGCGCAGTACGGCCAGCGGCGTGCGCAGTTCGTGCGAGGTGTCCGCCACCCACTGGCGGCGCGCCGTCTCGGCCTGCGACAGGCGCTCGGCCAGGGCGTTGAAGTGGCGCGCCAGGTCGCCCAGTTCGTCGCTGCGTTCATGCGGCAGGCGGATGCCGTAATTGCCCGCCGCAAGCTCACCGGCGCCGCGCGCCAGGCGGTCGATGGGACGACGGAAGTGGCGCGCCAGCAGCACGGCGGCCAGGGCGCTCAGCGCCACCGCCGCCGCGCCGATCATCCACAGGCTGGCGCGCAGCTCGGCCAGGAAGGCATAGGCCATGGCATCGCTGGGCTGGTGGCTGCGCGCCACGCCCAGGTAGCCGACCGTCTTGTTGTCGACCGTGATCGCGCGCCGCGCCAGCGGCAGCGTGCCCGGTACGCGTCCGGCCAGGTAGCGGCCTTGGGCGTCGAGCAGGGTCACGCGCTCGTGCAGGTCGGAGGCGAGTCCCGGCATGCCGGGCTCAGGAATGTCCGGCGGCGGAAGGGGGGGCGGAGGAGGCGCAGGCGGCGCGGGGGCCACGGGAGCGACGGGAGCCACGGGCGGCGCCGGCATGGCCACCATGTTTGCGGGTTCAGCCGGTGCGGCCGGCGCGGGCGGCGGGGGCAGGGGACGCGGTGCGCCTTGTTCGCGCGCCTCCTGGAGGCGGGCCAGCTCGTGCGCGATCCAGCGGCGGCGTCCGTCGTCTCCAGGCAGGAATCGCCAGCCGCCACGGTTGCGGTATTGCTGGGCGAGCGAGGCCGATAATTCGTCCAACCGGTCCAGTTCGATGGCCACGGCATAGTCGCCGAAACTGGCCAGGACGTTTTGCCGCAGCAAGACAACGCCGCTGGCCGCCACGGCCAGGATGGCCAGCAAGACCGACACGAACAGACGGGCGCCGATGGAAATTTTCACGTTGTCCAGGATAAATATCGTTCTGAATTGTAGTACGAGCTGACTATAACTCTGAGGTAATGATAATTGCTATGCTAAAAAGTGCGCCCGTGCGTGAAATTTGGACACATTCATTCCCAAGATGCCGACAGAGAAACCGGCGGGAGGACCGGGATGCAGTCCTACAAAAGCACCCTCCATTTTTGGTGTTCAGGCTGGGTCGGGATGACTACGATGGGTGTCCGACTTCAGCCACAGCGGCTGATCTGTTCACAATGATAGGAGGCAATCATGGCATCGAACAACCAAGGCGGCAACAACAAGCAGGGTAACCAGGGCAACCAGGGCAACCAGGGTAGCCAGCAGAGCGGCGATACCAGCAACCGCGGTTTCGCATCGATGGACCCGCAGCGCCAGCGTGAAATCGCCAGCGAAGGCGGCCGCGCCGCACACGCATCGGGCAATGCCCATGAGTTCACGTCGGAAGAGGCGCGTCGTGCCGGCTCGATGAGCCACAAGAACGACAACCAGCAGTCTGGCGGCCGCGGCAGCCAGCAGAGCGGTAACCAGGGTGGCAATCAAGGCAGCAACCAGGGTGGCAACCAGGGCGGCAGGGGCACCCAGGGCGGTACCCCGGAGCAGCATGCCGAGGCTGGACGCCAAAGCCACAAGAACGACAACAAGCGCTAAGCGCGTTTGAAGTCGAAGACCGCCGGCGGGTGCCGGCGGTCTTGTTGCGTCGTCAGTAGACGTCGCGCCGGTAGCGTCCTTGCGCCATCAGCGTATCGACGTGTTCCTTGCCGAGCAGCTCGGCAAGCGCGTCGTGCACGCCGCCGGCCATGCCCTGCAGGCTGCCGCAGACATAGATGGCGGCGTTGTCCGCCACCCAGGCGCGCAGCACGTCGGCCTGTTCGCGCAGCAGGTGCTGCACGTAGCGCGGGGTCTCCTGGTCGCGCGAGAAGGCGAGGTCCAGGCGCGTCAGCGCGCCCCTGGCCAGCCACTGCTCCAGCTCTTCGCGGCACAGGTAGTCGTGCGCCGCGTTGCGCTCGCCGAACAGCAGCCAGTTGTCGTGCACGCCCGCATCGATCCGTTCCTTGAGCAGGGCGCGCAGGCCGGCCAGGCCGCTGCCGTTGCCGATCGCGATGAGCGGACGGCGCGCGTTCGCGCCCAGGCGGAAGCGCTCGTGCGCGCGCATGCGCAGCCGCACG
Source organism: Massilia sp. AB1 (assembly GCF_018119385.1). Taxonomy (NCBI): domain Bacteria; kingdom Pseudomonadati; phylum Pseudomonadota; class Betaproteobacteria; order Burkholderiales; family Oxalobacteraceae; genus Massilia; species Massilia sp. AB1. Next base: position 163,391 of record NZ_JAGKSG010000004.1, read on the forward strand.
ACGTCCCCGCCCGCCGCCTGTTCGCACAGCCAGCCGGAAGCCGCGCCGGCCGTGCCGTCCTCGCGCCGCTGCAGGCGCACCATCAGTTCCAGCTTTCCTTCGCCCGGGATCGAGGCCACCGAGTACTCGCGCGGATGATCGGGGTCGCCCGGCGGGCTGACCTGGGCCAGGTCGCCGGCGCGCCATTCGGGCAGTTCGCCGTCCAGCGGCATCAGGGCGAGGCGGTAGAGCGGGGCGCCTGCGCTGCCGGGATTCATCAGGCTGCGTTCGGCGATGCGCCACTCGCCATAGCCCGGCGCTTCCCAATCGGGCACGTCGCTGGTGCCGCCCAGGCGGCTGAGCTGGTGCTGCCATTCGCTCAGCGCCGCCGGCGCGCCGCGGTCGACCTCGATCCGCTCGAACAGGGGCGTGGCGCCGCGCGCCCTGAGCCAGCCGTCCAGCTGGCGGCCGAAGCCGCAGTAGTTCGCATACGTGTTGTCGCCCAGCGCCAGGACGGCATAGTGGAGCTGGGACAGGTCCCACGCCGTGCCCATGGCGTGGCTGGCGAAGCGGGCGGCGCTGTCGGGCGCATCGCCTTCGCCGTAGGTGCTGGCGATGAACAGGATGCGCTTTGCCTGGCCCAAGGCCTGCGCGTCGAGCGAGGACATGCACACGGCGCGTGCGTCCAGGCCGGAAGTCACCAGGGTCTCGGCGGTGCGGCGCGCCAGGTATTCGGCGCTGCCGGTCTGGCTCGCGTAGGCGACCAGCCAGTCGGCGGGCGCCGCGTCAGGCTGGACGCGGACGGCAACGCGTGCGCGCCAGATGGCCAGGCACATGGCCAGGTAGGTGCCGGACAGCGCGAGCGCGCTGCCCCAGCGCACGGGGTCGATCGTCAACATCATTGGAGCAGGGACCGCCAGGCGGCGGTCGTGGTTTCAATCAGGGCGCCGCGGCCGCGCACCAGGAAGCGGGCCGCGATGGCGCGTTCGTCCGCGAAGGCGCGGCCTTCATCGGGGCCCATTACGGTGAGGGCGGTGGACAGCGCGTCCGCCGCCATGCAGGTATCGGCCACCACCGTCACCGATGCGAGCTCGTTGGCGACCGGCTGGCCGCTGCGCGGGTCGAGCGTGTGCGAAGCGCGCGTCAAGCCATGGTGGAACCAGCGCCGGTAGTCGCCCGAGGTGGCTACCGCCAGCCCATGCAGGGCGAGCACCGGCTGCTCGCCGGCCTTGCCGGCGCCGGGTACGCCTTCGATCTCGACCCACCACGGTTCGCCGTTCGGCTTCATGCCGGCGCCGCGCAGCTCGCCGCCGACTTCGGCGACGTAGTGGCGCACGCCGTGCCGTTCGAGAGAGCAGGCCAGGCGGTCGACGCCATAGCCCTTGGCCACGGACGAGAAGTCGAGGACCGCGCCACCCGGCTGCAGCAGGCGGCGTCCCTCACGGTCGAGGACCGGGCGGCTGGCCGCGCGCTTTGCCATCAGGGCCTCGATGGCGTCCGGCGCGGGCGCATAGAAGCCTGCCTGGTCATAGCGTCCCGTCGGGCCGAAACCCCACAGGTTGACCAGGGCGCCGCCGGCCGGATCGTAGGCCCAGCCGGTGTCCTCGGCCACCTGGAGGGCGTACTTGGCCACATCGTAGAACTGCGGCGGCAGCGCATGCCAGCTGCCGGCCTCGGCGCGGTTGTAGCGCGACAGCAGGGAATCCGGTTCCCAATGGCTCATCTGGGCCACGATCTCGTCCAGCTCGCGCTGCAGGGCCTGGGCCAGTGCGGCGCCGTCGACGCCTTCCGGCAGCATCAGGCGCACCGACCAGTCGGTCCCCATCGAGGCGCCGGCCGCGCGCCGCAGCACGCTGCCGGGTGGCGGCAGCGCCATGTCGATGTCGAGCGGGACGAGGACGTCGCGCATGCTTACTGGGGGAGCACTTCCAGGGTGGCCGAGTAGCTGTAGCGGCGCGAGTCGCCTGCCGCGTCGGACGGGCCCTTCGGCTGCTCGACCGGGAACTTGGCGGTCAGCCAGTACATGTTCGGCGCCGGCAGGGTGAAGCTGGCTTCGCCCCTGGCGTCGGTCGTGAAGCGCAGTTCGCCCAGGGTGCCGCGGTACTTGACGCCGCCCGGCACCAGGCTGAACGGGAAGTTCGCCAGCGGCTTGCCGTCGAGCTGGAAGCGGAAGCGCGCGGTCTCGCCGGCATGCAGTTCGTTCGGGTGGGTCACCGGCACCAGTTCCAGCCCCTGGCCGGTCGGCTTGAGGGCGCCGGCCGAGGTCTTGTTGGCCGAGACGAAGGTTTCCAGGCGGGTGGCGGTGATGGTGGTCTTGACCTCCTGCGCACCCTGCGGGATGTCCTTGGACAGGTTGGCCTCCATGGTGCGGAAGCGCTTCACTTCGCCGTTCAGCTTGTAGCTGCCCATCGCGTTGTTGCTGACCAGGGCCAGCCGATAGGTGCCGTCCTTCGGCATGCGCAGGTCGAGGGTGCTGCGCAGCTTGCCGAGCACCGCGCCTTGCGCCGGCGCGGTGGCGCCGTCCGGATCGGTGACGGTGAGGCCGTCCATGCGCAGCGGGACGTGGTCGAAGTCGAACAGGCCTTCCGACACGGCGCCGTCGATGGTGACCCAGGCTTCTTCCTTCTCGACCAGGGTGGCGCTGGGCTTGATCCAGCCGCGGTGGGCGCTGGCCGACAGGGACAGGCCGGCCAATGCCAGGGCCAGGACGGTGTGCTTCAGGATACGGGTTTGCATGGAGGCTCCCTTATTGGACTTGGATGGACACTGCGCCGAGTTCTTCCTTGCCGGCCGCATTCGCCGCCAGCTTGCCCTTGGCCGGCCAGGCGAAGGGCACCTTGACCAGTTCGCGGCCGCCCGCTTCGCGCGCCGCTTCGATCACCAGCTTGTAGTCGCCGGCCGGGAGCTTGTCCAGGCCGTTGACGGCCGGGCCGAAGGAGAGGGTATGGGTGCCCGCCGCCTTGGTCGCGCCGCTCACGCCGTCGATCGGCAGCTTGGCGTCGCGGCCGGCCTTGCGCCACCAGGTGCGCAGGTCCTTGACCCACTTCTCGCCCGCGTTGTCCTTCTTCTTGACGTCGTACAGGACGGCCAGGTTGGACGCGACCGTCTGGTCCGCGCGCTCGATCCACACCGCCACGTAGGGCTTGTGGTACTCGGCCACGTTCAGCTGCGGCAGTTCGAACTTCACGGACAGGTCGGCGGCCATGGCCCAGCCGGAGGCCAGCGGCAGGGTCAAGACGAGCGAGTGGGACAGTTTCATCAGGGTGCCTTATATATGAAGGTGGATATATTTAATGAACGAATAGAAGAGCGAGCACGGCGGGCAGCAGGATGCCGAAGCCGATCACCGGCCAGGTCGAAGGCCGGTTGGCGGCGTGGTATTTCAGGATCAGGAAACCGGTGATGCAGAACACCAGGCAGGCGATCGCGAAGATGTCGATGAACCAGCTCCACACGGCGCCGGTGTTGCGGCCCTTGTGCATGTCGTTGAGCCAGCTGATCCAGCCGCGGTCGGTGCGTTCGTATTCCGCGCTGCCGTCGGCCGCGATGCGCAGCCAGGCGTCGCCGCCCGGACGGGGCAGGGCGACATAGGCATCTTCTTCGCTCCATTCGGCGCGCTTGCCGCGCACGTCGACCGGGAAGGCACCGTTGGCCCAGTCCGCCAGTTCGGCGGGCAGGGGCACCTCGGCGTCGGCGTGTTCCTCGGCGTAGGCGGCCAGCTGGGCGCGCAGCGGCTCGGGCAGGCTGGCCTTCAGGCGGGTGACTTGGGGCTTGGCCTCGATCTGGGCCGCGTGGTTGAGGGTGAAGCCGGTGATGCTAAAAAGCAACATCGCCATCAGGCAGAGGGCGGAGCTGATCCAGTGCCATTGATGCAATTGTTTTAACCACATGGCGCGCCGCGCCCCGGGAAGGGCGGAAGCGGGCGCTGGGGCGGAGGAAGAGGTAAGGGTCGGCTGCATTTGCAAATGATAACGATTATCATTTACGTGGTCAACGGGGCAGTATCGATTTCTCTTCCCTCATAAATAATTTCTCTCGACCTTGTCAGCCTTGCGAGAGCTGATGCGTTACAATGTCGCGGGCCACGCTGGCTGCGCTAATTGGCAACTGAGTACGCAAAAGCGTGCGCATTAGCGCCAAGAATTAAGTCCTTCCCCCACAACTTGATGTAGTAAGTGCGATCCGCTAACCGGTCAGGCCGTGTCGCGGAAGGTTAGACCAACCCGCCCCATACTCGCGAAGCGCGAAGAAAGGTGAGCAACAAATGATGCAGCAATATAACGCCAACTCATACCTGTTCGGCGGTAATGCGCCGTACGTGGAAGAGTTGTACGAGGCCTACCTGAACAACCCGGGTTCGGTGCCGGACAACTGGCGCGCCTACTTCGACCAGATGCAGCACGTGCCTGCGGTCGACGGCTCCAGCCGCCCCGACGTGGTTCACTCGTCGGTCGTCGCCTCGTTCGCGGAACGCGCCAAGCAGGGCCCGATCCGTACCGTGACCGCCACCCCCGACGTCGAAATGGGCCGCAAGCGCGTCGCCGTCACCCAGCTGATCGCCGCCTACCGCTACCTCGGCTCGCGCTGGGCCAACCTGGACCCGCTGCAGCGCCAGGAACGTCCGCCCCTGCCGGAACTCGATCCGAGCTTCTACGGCTTCAGCGATGCGGACCAGGACACCGTCTTCAACATCAGCAATACCTACTTTGGCCAGGAAACCGCCTCGCTGCGCGACATCCTGAACATGCTGCGCGACACCTACTGCCGTTCGATCGGCGCTGAGTTCATGTACATCAGCGATCCGACCGAAAAGCGCTGGCTGCAGGAGCGCCTGGAGTCGATCCGCTCGACCCCGACCTTCAGCGCCGAAAAGAAAAAGCACATCCTCGAGCGCCTGACCGCGGCCGAAGGCCTGGAACGCTACCTCCACACCAAGTACGTCGGCGCCAAGCGCTTCTCGCTGGAAGGCGGCGAATCCTTCATCGCCTCGATGGACGAACTGATCCAGCGCGCCGGTGAAAAGGGCGTCCAGGAAATCGTGATCGGCATGGCCCACCGCGGCCGCCTGAACGTCCTGGTCAACACCCTGGGCAAGAGCCCGGCCGACCTGTTCGAAGAATTCGAAGGCAAGCACGCCGACGACCTGCCGGCCGGCGACGTCAAATACCACCAGGGCTTCTCGAGCGACATCTCGACCCCGGGCGGCCCGGTCCACCTGTCGCTGGCGTTCAACCCGTCGCACCTGGAAATCGTCAACCCGGTGGTCGAAGGTTCGGTCAAGGCGCGCATGGAACGCCGCGGCGACCGCAAGGGCAAGGAAGTGCTGCCGATCCTGGTGCACGGCGACGCGGCCTTCGCCGGCCAGGGCGTGGTCATGGAAACCCTGAACCTGGCCCAGACCCGCGGCTACGGCACCGGCGGTACCGTCCACATCGTCATCAACAACCAGATCGGCTTCACCACCTCCGACCCGCGCGACGCGCGCTCGACCCTGTACTGCTCGGACGTCGTCAAGATGATCGAAGCGCCGGTGCTGCACGTCAATGCGGACGATCCGGAAGCAGTTGTTCTTGCTACTCAAATTGCCCTCGACTACCGCGTCGAGTTCGGCAAGGATGTCGTGGTCGACATCATCTGCTACCGCAAGCTGGGCCACAACGAGCAGGACACCCCGGCCCTGACCCAGCCGCTGATGTACAAGAAGATCGCCAAGCACCCGGGCACCCGCAAGCTGTACGCGGAGAAGCTGGCTGCGCAGAACACCATCGCGGCCGACGGCGGCGACCAGCTGGTGGCCGAATACCGCGCCGCCATGGACGCCGGCAAGCACACCGTGGATCCGGTGCTGACCAACTTCAAGAACAAGTACGCCGTCGACTGGGCGCCGTTCCTGAACAAGAAGTGGACCGACGCCGCCGACACCGCCGTGCCGCTGACCGAACTGAAGCGCCTGGCCGAACGCATCACCAAGGTGCCGGAAAACTTCAAGCCGCACTCGCTGGTCGAGAAGGTCCTGAACGACCGCGCCACCATGGGCAAGGGCGAGATGAACCTCGACTGGGGCATGGGTGAACACCTGGCCTACGCTTCGTTGCTGTCCTCGGGCTACGCCGTCCGCCTGTCGGGCCAGGACGCCGGCCGCGGCACCTTCGTGCACCGCCACGCCGTGCTGCACGACCAGAACCGCGAGCGCTGGGACCAGGGCATCTACCTGCCGCTGGCCAACGTCTCGGACAACCAGGCGCACTTCACCGTGATCGACTCGGTGCTGTCGGAAGAAGCGGTGCTCGGCTTCGAGTACGGCTACTCGACCGCCGAACCGAACACCCTGACCATCTGGGAAGCCCAGTTCGGCGACTTCGTCAACGGCGCCCAGGTCGTCATCGACCAGTTCATCGCCTCGGGCGAAGTGAAGTGGGGCCGCGCATCCGGCCTGACCATGATGCTCCCGCACGGCTACGAAGGCCAGGGCCCGGAACACTCGTCGGCCCGTATCGAGCGCTTCCTGCAGCTGTGCGCCGACAACAATATGCAAGTGGTGCAGCCGACCACGGCCGCCCAGATCTTCCACCTGCTGCGCCGCCAGATGGTGCGCCAGTTCCGCAAGCCGCTGGTGATCTTCACGCCGAAGTCGCTGCTGCGTAACAAGGACGCCGGCTCGCCGCTGACCGACCTGGCCAAGGGCGGTTTCCAGACCGTGATCGGCGAAGTGGACGAGAAGATCGAAGCGTCGAAGGTCAAGCGCGTGATCGTTTGCTCGGGCAAGGTCTACTACGACCTGGTCAACACCCGCAAGGCGCGCAACGCCGGCGACGTGGCGATCGTCCGTATCGAGCAGATGTATCCGTTCCCGCACAAGTCGTTCGCCGCCGAACTGAAGAAGTTCAGCAACGCGACCGAAGTGGTGTGGGCGCAGGATGAACCGCAGAACCAGGGTCCGTGGTTCCAGATCCAGCACAACATCTTCGAAAGCATGGAAGAAGGCCAGCGCCTGGCGTATGCCGGCCGCGCAGCCTCGGCGTCTCCTGCGGTCGGCTATGCCGACAAGCACGTGGCGCAGCAGAAGGAACTGCTGGAAACCGCGTTCGCGAAGTTGAAGGGCTTCATCCTGACGAAGTAAAAACACCACTGCCCCGGGTTCGCGCCCGGGGTCTTTGCACAGAATACATAACGGAGTTAAAACAACATGGCACAAATCGAAGTCAAGGTCCCCCAACTGTCGGAATCGGTTGCAGAAGCGACCCTGCTGTCCTGGCACAAGAAAGTCGGCGAATCCGTTTCGCGCGACGAGAACATGATCGACATCGAGACCGACAAGGTGGTCCTGGAACTGCCGGCCCCGAGCGCCGGCGTGATCACGCAGCTGATCAAGGCCGACGGCGCGACCGTCGTGTCGGGTGAAGTCATCGCGATCATCGATACCGAAGCCTCGGCCCAGGTGAGCCCGCTGCAGGTGAGCGCCGTCCCGTCGGCCGCCCCGAACGCGCCGATCCAGGCTGCAGCGCCTGCTGCCGACCAGTCGAAGGCAGGCGTGGCCATGCCGGCCGCCGCCAAGATCCTGGCTGACAACAACATGAGCGCCGCCGGCGTCGAAGGTTCGGGCCGCGACGGCCGCGTGACCAAGGGCGACGCCCTGGCCGCAGTCGCCAACAAGCCTGCTGCTGCTCCTGCTCCGGCCGCCAAGCCGGCCCTGGCGCAAGTCGCCGCACCGGCCCCGGCCAACCTGGGCGACCGTCCGGAAGAGCGCGTGCCGATGAGCCGCCTGCGCGCCCGCATCGCCGAGCGCCTGCTGCAGTCGCAACAGACCAACGCCATCCTGACCACCTTCAACGAAGTGAACATGGCTCCGGTCATGGAACTGCGTAACAAGTACAAGGACAAGTTCGAGAAAGAGCACGGCGTCAAGCTGGGCTTCATGTCCTTCTTCGTCAAGGCCGCTGTGGCCGCGCTGAAGAAGTACCCGATCCTGAACGCGTCGGTCGACGGCAACGACATCATCTACCACGGCTACTTCGACATCGGTATCGCTGTCGGTTCGCCGCGTGGCCTGGTGGTGCCGATCCTGCGCAACGCCGACCAGATGTCGATCGCCGAAATCGAGAAGAAGATCGGTGAATTCGGCCAGAAGGCCAAGGACGGCAAGCTGACCCTGGACGACCTGTCGGGCGGTACCTTCTCGATCTCGAACGGCGGTGTGTTCGGCTCGATGCTGTCGACCCCGATCATCAACCCGCCGCAGTCGGCGATCCTGGGCGTGCACGCGACCAAGGACCGCGCTGTCGTGGAGAACGGCCAGATCGTGGTCCGTCCGATGAACTACCTGGCGATGTCCTACGACCACCGCATCATCGACGGCCGCGAAGCCGTGCTGGGCCTGGTGGCCATGAAGGACGCGCTGGAAGATCCGGCCCGCCTGCTGCTGGACCTGTAATCGGCAAGCGCGCCGCCTGAAACGCTGTTTGGAGAACGACATGAACCTGTCCGACGAAATCAAACGGCTGCACGAGCTGCACCAGGCCGGCGCGCTGACCGACGCCGAATTCGAACAAGCCAAGGCCAGGGTGCTCTCGAGCACCCCGTCCGTGAACCTGAACAAGGGGAACGGCTCGCTGTCCGACGAACTGAGCGGCCTGCGCCGCTCGCGCGTGGACCGCTGGCTGGGCGGGGTGTGCGGAGGGCTGGGCGTTGCCTCGGGAGTGGACTCCTGGGTGTGGCGGCTGGTGTTCGTGCTGTTCACCGTCACGTTCGGATTCGGCGCGGTGGTCTACCTGCTGTTGTGGATTTTTGTTCCCGAAGAATAATCAGTTCGATCCAGGACGTCACCGACGTCGTTAGCTTTCGAACGTCATTCCCGCGAAGGCGGGAACCTAAGTTCGTCGCGCTGCTACTGGCGTGACGCGTCGGCATTGAGCACGCAAACTTGGGTCCCCGCCTTCGCGGGGATGACGGTTGAGGCCGCGGGTGACTGGACGCGGATCGAACCAACAAGGATAAATAATGAGCGATAAACAATTTGACGTCGTCGTGATCGGCGGCGGTCCTGGCGGCTACGTGGCTGCCATCCGTGCAGCGCAACTGGGCTTCAAAGTGGCCTGCATCGACGAATGGAGCAACGCCGCCGGCAAGCCTGCCCCGGGCGGCACCTGCACCAACGTCGGCTGCATCCCGTCGAAGGCCCTGCTGCAATCGTCGGAAAACTTCGAGCACGCCGGCCACGCCTTCGCCGACCACGGCATCAAGGTCTCGGGCCTGGAAATCGACCTGGCCCAGATGCTCAAGCGCAAAGACGGCATCGTCAAGCAGAACAACGACGGCATCATCTACCTGTTCAAGAAGAACAAGGTCACCTTCTTCCACGGCCGCGGCGCCTTCGCCGGCAAGGCTGAAGGCGGCTACACCATCAACGTAAGCGGCCCGACCACCGACGTCTTGAGCGCCAAGAACGTGATCGTCGCCACCGGCTCGAACGCACGTGAACTGCCGGGCGCAGCCTTCGACGAGAAGCTGATCCTGTCGAACACCGGCGCACTGGCGATCGACGCCGTCCCGGGCAAGCTGGGCGTGATCGGCGCCGGCGTGATCGGCCTGGAAATGGGCAGCGTGTGGCGCCGCCTGGGCGCGGACGTGACCGTGCTCGAAGGCCTGCCGACCTTCCTGGGCGCCGTGGACGAGCAGATCGCCAAGGAAGCGCACAAGCTGTTCACCAAGCAGGGCCTGAAGATCAGCCTGGGCTGCAAGATCGGCGCGATCACCAAGGGCGACAACAAGGTCACCGTGGAATACGCCGACAACACCGGCGCCGCGCAGACCGCCGAGTTCGACCGCCTGATCATCTCGATCGGCCGCGTGCCGAACACCATCGGCCTGGGTATCGAGACCGTCGGCCTGCAGCTCGACGAGCGCGGTTTCGTGGTCGTGGACGACGAGTGCCGCACCAGCCTGCCGGGCGTGTGGGCGGTCGGCGACGTGGTGCGCGGCCCGATGCTGGCGCACAAGGCCGAGGAAGAGGGCGTCGCGGTTGCCGAGCGCATCGCCGGCCAGCACGGCCACGTCAACTTCAACACCATTCCGTGGGTGATCTACACCTCGCCGGAAATCGCGTGGGTGGGCCGTACCGAGCAGCAGCTGAAAGCGGACGGCGTGGCCTACAAGGCCGGCAGCTTCCCGTTCATGGCCAACGGCCGTGCGCGCGCGCTGGGCGACACCTCGGGCATGGTCAAGTTCCTGGCCGACGCCACCACCGACGAGATCCTGGGCGTCCACATGGTCGGCCCGATGGTCTCGGAGCTGATCTCGGAAGCAGTGGTCGCAATGGAGTTCAAGGCCTCGTCGGAAGACATCGCCCGTATCTGCCACGCACACCCGTCGCTGTCGGAGTCGACCAAGGAAGCCGCGCTGGCGGTGGACAAGCGTTCGCTCAACTTCTAAGCAGTCCCGTGGCGGCGCTCGCGCCGCCGCACACACATGGGGTGGGCGGTGTACCGTCCACCCCATGTTTTTACAGCACCGTCTATGAACGTCCAAGAGTATTACCAGCACGCCCTCAACGAGCGCGGCTTCAAGTCCGATCCGGCCCAGCAGGCCGCGGTCGACCGCCTGCAGCAGGCGTACGACGACTGGGTCCATTACAAGGCCCAGCGGTCGTCCGCTTTCAAGCGCCTCATCAACCGCCCCGACGTGCCGCGCGGCGTGTACATGTGGGGCGGGGTGGGGCGCGGCAAGTCCTTCCTGATGGACTCCTTCTACTCGGTGGTGCCGGTGGTGCGCAAGACGCGCCTGCACTTCCACGAGTTCATGCGCTCCGTGCACCACCAGCTCGACCAGCTCAAGGGCGTGGCCGACCCGCTCGACGAAGTCGCCAAGCGCGTGGCCAAGAAATACCGTTTGATCTGCTTCGACGAATTCCACGTCTCGGACATCGCCGACGCGATGATCCTGTATAACCTGCTCAAGGCCTTGTTCGACAACGGCGTGAGCTTCGTGATGACCTCGAACTACGAGCCGTCGACCTTGTATCCGGACGGCCTGCACCGCGACCGCATGCTGCCGACCATCGCGCTGCTGAAAGACAAACTCGATGTCCTCAACGTCGACGCCGGCAACGACTACCGCAAGCGCGCGCTGGAGCAGGTCGAGGCCTATTACACGCCGCTGAACGCCGCCTCCGACCACGCGCTGCGCGAAGCCTTCGCCAAGATCGCCGACACCGCCGAGGACCCGCACCCAGTGGTGCGTATCGAGAACCGCGAGATCCGCGCGCTGCGCCGCGCCGGCGGCGTGATCTGGTTCGACTTCGCCACCCTGTGCGGCGGCCCGCGCTCGCAGAACGACTACCTGGAGCTGGCCAGCCAGTTCCACACCGTGATCCTGTCGGGCATTCCCGCGATGTCGGCGGGCCAGGCCTCGGAAGCGCGCCGCTTCACCTGGCTGATCGACGTGTTCTACGACCACAAGGTCAAGCTGATCATGTCGGCCGCCGTCGAGCCGGAAGAGCTCTACACCCAGGGCCAGCTGGCGAACGAGTTCCACCGCACGGTATCGCGTATCATCGAGATGCAGTCGCGCGAGTACATGCTGGCCGAGCGCCGCGGCGCGGCCGACGCCATCGCCTGACCGAAAGGAGATCCATGACGAATCCATTTGCAGTACGCATCACCGCGGCGCTGCTGGCCGGCCTGCTGGCGGCCTGCGCCACGACCGACCCGGCGCCGATGACCCTGGCGACCGAGCCGACCACGTCCGTGGCCCAGGCCGACGAACGCCTGGCGGCGGTGGCGAAGGAGCGCGCGGCCATCGAGGCGCGCTATGCCGAGCGCGAGGCGGTCTGCTATGAAAAATTCTTCGTCAACAAATGCCTGGACGAGGCGCAGGAGCGGCGCCGCAATGCGCTGTCGGCGCAGCGCGCGATCGAGATCGAGGCCGAGCGTTACAAGCGCCGGCTGAAGGTCGAGGAACGCGACCGCGCCATGGCGAAGGCCGAGGCCGAGTACCAGGCCCAGGAAGCCGCCCTGGCCGCCCAGCCGCCGGCGCCGCCGCGCGAACCGGCCGCCTTGCCGCCGCCGCGTCCGCGTGCCGCGGGCGAGCGCCAGAAGCAGCGCGAACGCGACGATGCCGAGAGCCTGACCGCGGCCGAGCGTGCGGAGAATGTGAAGGATTTCGCGGAGCGCATGCGCAAGTCGGAAGAGCGCCAGAAGGAAGTGGCGCGCCGCATGGCGGAGCGTGAGGCGAAGGCCGCGAAGAGGGCGGCGGAAGAGGCGAAGGCGAAGGCGGATGCTGCTGCGGCGGCTGGGAAGTGATCGTTTTGCGTTAGTGGTGTGCTACGGACTTGGGTCCCCGCCTTCGCGGGGATGACGTTGTTTGGCGGCGCGCGAAGGCTGCAGCGGGTAACTTCGGCTACGTACGTTTGAACGTCATCCCCGCGAAGGCGGGGACCCAAGTTTGGACGCGCTCCGTTAGCCCCTCAAACCACCCGCTTCACCACCCCAGCCCCATCCTGCGCCGGCTTGACCAGCTTGATGATCGCCATCGTGCAATTCCCACCCTTGCCCTGCGAGCGCTCCATCGCCTTCTCGATCAGCATCTCCGACGCCTGACGCGGCGTCGCCTTGGCCGTCACCGCCGCCAGCTCGGCATCGGTAAAGAAGTGCCACAGCCCATCCGAGCACAGCAGGAACGAATCCCCGGCCGCCAGCCCGGTATGGCTGCCGAAGGTCAGGAACGGTTCCTTGCGCTCGTTCCCCAGCACATTGAGCAGCAATTTCGACTTGCGGTGGTTGCGCGCCGCATCCTCCGGCAAGCCGTCGGCCTGCAGGTGCTCAATATAGGCCGCATCGTTGGTACGCGCCAGGCACTTGCCGTTTTCAAAGCGGTACAGGCGCGAATCGCCCACGTGGGCCCAGACGGCCTCGCCGTGCGGCGTCAGGACGAGGCCCACGAAACTCGCATGGATCTCGGTCCTGGTGGTCACCGCATTCATCTTGATGACCAGGTGCGATTCGCTGATGATGTCCTGGAGCACCTGCCCGAGCCGCTCCAGGCTGGGGTGGTCGCCCGGCTTGAATTCGTCGAAGACCTGGCGCGCCGTATGCAGCACCTGGTCGGCCCCGGCCGAACTGGCGATCCCGTCCGACAGCACGGCCAGTACGTAGCCGGGCGCACGTGCGCCGGTCATGAGGGCAGTGCGGTCGTTTTGCTGCGGGCGGTTCCCGATGTGTTGCGCGGTCCCCGCTTCGATCTTGTATGAAGTCATAAACTCGTGTTTTCCGTAGCGCTTACACCAATCTTTGTTGGCGGCAACCTCAGCGTAGATTAAACTATGCACTGAGAAGACCGAATGTTGCAAGCCGTAAAGGCCAAGCGACACACTGCACCGCCTTCAGCGGACCGAATTCCCGTAACGCATAACACCAGAACTGTTTGGAACAGACATCATGATCGACGTCCAGGACATCCAGCGCCGCATTATTGAACTCGACGTGGAACACCGCGACCTCGACGCTGTCATATCCATGCTGACGGCCGACGGCCACACCGACCAATTACAGCTGCGACGCCTGAAAAAGCGCAAACTGCAGCTCAAAGACCATATTACGCTGCTGAAGATGCAGCTGGTGCCCGATATCCCGGCCTGAGGCGCTTCCCGCCCGGCCACACCGAACACGACATTTTGACCGATCATCTCCCAGTTCCCGGCGCAGCCGAAGAACCGGTCGCGACGCCATTGCATGACGCGGGCGCCGACGCCGCTTCGCAAGCCAGCGCCCCGGCCGGAAAGTACGACGCCGACATCGACCGCCTGTTCGGAGCGGGCGGCCCGCTCGCGCCTGCCGTCGGCACCTTCAAGCCACGCCAGTCCCAGACCGAGATGGCCAAGGCCATCGCCCAGGCGATCGCCGACCAGCAAGTCCTGATGGCCGAGGCCGGCACCGGCACGGGCAAGACCTTCGCCTACCTGGTTCCCGCGTTGCTATGGGGCGGCAAGACCATCATCTCGACCGGCACCAAGAACCTGCAGGACCAGTTGTTCCTGCGCGACATTCCGACCGTGCGCTCCGCACTGCGCGCGCCGGTATCGGTGGCCCTGCTCAAGGGCCGCGCCAACTATGTCTGCCATTACAACCTGGAGCGTACGCTGCAGAACGGCCGCCTGACCTCGCGCGACGACGTCGGCCACCTGCGCGAGATCTCGCGCTTCATCAAGATGACCAATTCGGGCGACAAGGCCGAGCTGGCCAAGGTGCCGGAAAACGCCACCATCTGGAACCTGGTCACATCGACCCGGGACAACTGCGTGGGCGCGGAGTGCCAGTACTACCAGGACTGCTTCGTGATGAAGGCGCGCAGGGAAGCGCAGCAAGCGGATGTGGTCGTGGTCAACCATCACCTGTTCTTCGCCGACGTGGCCCTGAAGGACACCGGCGTGGCCGAGCTGCTGCCGTCCGCGAATACCGTGATCTTCGACGAGGCGCACCAGCTGCCGGACACCGCGACCCTGTTCTTCGGCCAGTCGGTGTCGACCTCGCAAGTGCTGGAACTGTGCCGCGACGTGCTGGCCGAAGGCCTGGCGCATGCGCGCGGCGGCCCGGACTGGGCCAAGGTCGTCACCGTCGTGGAAAAAGCCGCGCGCGACCTGCGCCTGGCGTTCGGCGGCGACAACAACATGCGCCTGTCGCTGCCGCAGATCCTGCCGGCTTCGCAATTCTTCCCGGCCCTCGAGACGCTCAAGGAAGAGCTGTCCGGCATGATCGCGGTGCTGGAAGAGAACGCCGCGCGCGCCGAGACCATCGAAGCCTGCCGCGTGCGCGCGCTGGAGCTGAGCGCCGCCTATGACGCCTGGAAGCCGGACATGAAAGCGGCCGCGGCCGAGCAGTGCGTGCTGTGGGTCGAGGCCTTCTCGTCCTCGCTGCAGCTGCACAAGACGCCGCTGTCGATCGCGCCGATCTTCTCCAGCCAGCGCGAAGGCACGCCGCGCAGCTGGATCTTCACCTCCGCGACCCTGGCGGTGAAGAACGACTTCCGCCATTTCTCCGACCAGCTGGGGTTGACTGGGGAACCGGCCAAGACCTGGCCGAGCCCGTTCAACTACGGCGACCAGGGCATCCTGTACGTGCCGACCGGGCTGCCGGAGCCGAATTCGATGGGCTATACCGATGCCGTGGTCGACTGCGCGCTGCCGGTGATCGAGGCGGCGGGCGGACGCACCTTCTTCCTGTGCACGACGATCCGCGCGGTCAACCGCGTGGCCGAGCGCCTGCGCGCCGAGTTCGCCGAGCGCGGGCTGGATTTCCCGCTCTTCGTGCAGGGCGAGCGCGGGCGTACCGAACTGCTGGATTCCTTCCGCAATGCGGGCAACGCCGTGCTGGTGGGGAGCCAGAGTTTCTGGGAAGGCGTGGACGTGCGCGGCGACGCGCTGTCGCTGGTGATCATCGACAAGCTGCCGTTCGCACCGCCGGATGATCCGGTGCTGGCTGCGCGCATCGAGGTGATGGAAAAGCAGGGGATGAATGGCTTTGTTCATCACCAGTTGCCGGAGGCGATCATCACGCTCAAGCAGGGCGCCGGGCGATTGATTCGCGACGTGGAGGACCGGGGCGTGCTGATGATTTGCGATCCGCGCCTGATCACCAAGCCGTATGGCCGGCGCATCTGGCAGAGTTTGCCGCCGTTCCGCCGTACGCGGGTGCAGGCGGATGTGATTGGGTTCTTCGAGGGGACGTCGGAGCCGGCTGAGGGCGGCGGAGCCGCCTGAACCACACACGCTAGCCCGTCGTTGCCGGGCCCCCCGGGCCCGGACGCCCGGGTTTAGGGGGGGGGG
>NZ_JAGKSG010000040.1:0-40656 GCF_018119385.1 Massilia sp. AB1
CCAGTCCGCTCGTGACGATCCCGATGCCCTGTCAGGGCGAGGACGCATCCCCCTGCATATGCCCCTTGCCGTGCTCCAGGAAGGCGCGCAGCATCCACGCATTCTTTTCATGGATCTCCATGCGGGTGGTCAGCATGTCCGCCGTCGGGTAATCGTCGATCTCGTCCGCGATGCGCACGCTGGCGCGCAGGGTACGGATCAGGATTTCCTGGCCTTCGACCAGCTGG
Source organism: Massilia sp. AB1 (assembly GCF_018119385.1). Classification (NCBI taxonomy): domain Bacteria; kingdom Pseudomonadati; phylum Pseudomonadota; class Betaproteobacteria; order Burkholderiales; family Oxalobacteraceae; genus Massilia; species Massilia sp. AB1. The sequence continues at coordinate 228 of NZ_JAGKSG010000040.1, forward strand.
CGGATCATCTCGCGCGGATCCGGCACGCTCGGTTCTTCCGTAATGCTCGACAGCTCCGCATAGCGCTTGTACGTCCCCGGCGCGTAGTGGCCCAGGGCGCGGATGCGCTCGGCGATGTCGTCCAGCGCATTCCACAGCTCGGTGTACTGCTCCTGGAACATCACGTGCAAGGTCTGGAACATGGGGCCGGTCACGTTCCAGTGAAAGTTATGGGTCTTCAGGTAGAGCATGTAGCTGTCCGCCAGCACTGTCGACAGCGACTCCACGATCTTCGCGCGGTCGTCGGTGCTGATGCCAATATCGATGTCCATCGTGCTTCCTCCTTGATGTCGAAGAACCAACAGCTTAGCACCGGCGCGGCCATGCTGCCGGACCGCATCCCGGTTCATTCCCGGGCCGTGAAAATTGGTGGATTTATTCCGCCGCGCAGCCGCTACACTTCCGCACTTGTCAATACAACAAAGGAAGTGCATGAAACTGCAGTTGCGTGAGAGGGGGATGAGCTACCTGACGCCGCTCAAGGACAAGGGCTGGGACGACGACAGCCTGGTCGTGTATGAATTCCAGCATGAGAAGGAAGGCGCGACGCCATGATCAATTTGCTGTTGAAGGAAACCGCAGCGAGCAGCCGATTCAAGCGATCGCTTCCCATTTTCATTGCCATTGCCTCACTCATCGGCGCACAGATCGCATGCGCCCAGGAGACCCCGGAGCCCGAACGCGTCATCAACGTCAAGGCGCGCAAGAATCCGGGCGACCTCGACTATCGCTTCTTCTTCAAGGGCCAGCAGGAGGCCTTGTCCTATATGGCGCCGGAACCGCGCCTGCTCGATTTCCTGTTCCGCATCTCCTTCGTGGAATTATCCGAGAACGCGCGCGACAGCTATGTCCCGCCGCCGCATGCGGTGACGGTCGTGAGCGAGTCAGTCGAGGAAGAGGTGCCGGTGCGGCGAGGCGGGTACTTCGTCCTGCCCGACCTGCCGAAGGCCTACGAAGAAGACGGCACGATCATGTTCAAGGAGCAGAGCAAGCGGCGCAGCATCAACGTCCTCTACCAGTTGCGCCTGGGACCGGAGCAGCGCCTTTCCTACGCCGATTTCGGCAAGGCGCTCGCGGAATTCAAGGCGATGCAGAAGCGCATCCCGATCTATAAGCTGAAGTTCGTCCACGTCAAGTTCGCCAAGGCCGAGGGCCTCCGGGCCTGCTTCCGCGAGCCGGGCGGGACGGTAACTGTCGATGGCGGGCCCATTGCGGCGACCACAGGCTTGTGCACCGAACTCACATTCGATCCGGCGAGGGCGAGCGGCGGCGAGATCGTCTTCGACGGCCCACTGGATATCGTGCTGGTGGGCGAAGTGGGCAAGGAGGGACGCTAGCCGGCGAGCGTGGCCAGCACTTCCCTGACCGCGGCCGGAATCGGCGTCGAGGTATTGCTGCGCCGGTCGACATACACGTGCACGAAATGGCCGGCCGCCGAGGGCAGGGGCTCGTCGTTGCGGTACAGGGCGATCTCGTAGCGCACGCTGGAATTGCCCAGCTTGGCGACGCGCACGCCGACGTGGACCGTGTCGGGGAAGGAAATGGAGCTGAAGTAGGAGCAGCTGGTCTCCACCACGAAGCCGACGATCTCGTCCTTGTGGATGTCGAGCACGCCGCGGTCGATCAGGAAGCGATTGACCGCGGTGTCGAAGAAGCTGTAGTAGTTGACGTTGTTGACATGCCCGTAGCTGTCGTTGTCCATCCAGCGCGTCGGCAGGGCGAGGAAGTGGGCGAAGGCGCTGCGGGGCGTGTCACGCATCGTCGAGCTTTCTTAGTGGGTGCTGCCGCTCGGCGGCATCAGGGTCTGCACCGGGCTTTCGGTGCTGAACAGCTGGGCGCAATCCACCTTGTCGAAGGAGTAGTGCTTGCCGCAGAAGTCGCAGTTGATGCCCAGTTCGCCCAGTTCGGACAGCGCGGAATTCACTTCTTCCTCGCCCAGCATCTTGAGCATGTTGCCGACCTTGTCGCGGGTGCAGCTGCAGTGGAACTGCGGGTGCGCCGGATCGAACACGCGGATGGTCTCTTCCCAGAACAGGCGGTTGAGCAGGGTCTGGATATCGGTGCTCAGCATCTCTTCGCGCTTCAGGGTCTGGCCCAGCATCACGGCGCGGTTCCAGGTCTCCAGGTCTTCCTCTTCGGTCGCCTGCTTGGTCTGGCCTTCCACGCCGCTGTGGCGCGGCAGCTTTTGCAGCAGCAGGCCGCGCGCGATCTTGTCGTCGGCGGCCAGCCACAGGCGGGTGTCCATCTGCTCCGAGCGCAGCATGTAGTTCTCGATCACGGTCGCCATGTCGTCGCCGACCAGCGGCACCACGCCCTGGTAGGGCTGCTGGCCCGGCACTTTATCGGCCGGGTCGAGCGTGATCACGAAACGGCCCTTGCCGTGCACGTTGAACAGGTCGCGCAGGCTCGCGGCATCAGGGATCTCGGCTTCCGGCGCCAGCTTGGCCGTGGCGCGGATGCGCAGCTGGGCGTCGCACTCGACCACCAGCAGGCGCACCGGGCCGTCGCCGTGGATCTGCATGATGATGGAACCGTTGAACTTCAGGTTCGCCGACAGCAGGGCGCCAGCCGCGACCATTTCGCCCAGCACCGCGCGCACGGCCTTGGGATAGGCATGGCGCGCCTGGATCTCGCGCCAGGTGTCCGAAATCTCGACCAGCTCGCCGCGCACGGCGGCGTTGTCGAAGATGAATTTTTGCAGGGTGTCCCTGGTGTCTTGAGTCGTCATTTCTTATCCGATTTTCTTGAGCTGCGCCTTGAACAGCTGGCCGCGCGCCACATAGCTGGCGGCGCTGCCCTGCAGGCGCGTTACGTCTTCTTCCGTGAGGGTGCGCACCACCTTGGCGGGCGAACCGAGGATCAGCGAGTGGTCCGGGAACTCCTTGCCTTCGGTAACCAGGGCGCCGGCGCCGACTAGGCAACCCTTGCCGATCTTCGCGCCGTTGAGCACCACGGCCTGGATGCCGATCAGCGAACCGTCGCCCACCGTGCAGCCATGCAGCATGGCCTGGTGGCCGATGGTCACGTTCTTCCCGATCGTGAGCGGGTAGCCCATGTCCGTATGCATCACCGTGCCTTCCTGGACGTTGCTGTTCTCGCCGATGGTGATGCGCTCGTTGTCGCCGCGGATCGTGGCGCCGAACCAGACCGAGGCATTCGCCTCGAGGGTCACCTTGCCGACCAGGGTGGCCGAATCGGCCACGAAGGCCGACGCATCGATCTCGGGGGCATGCTCGCCCAGCTGGTAAATCGCCATGGATGTGCTCGCGGAAGGGTTGATATACCGCTATTTTACCCCCTGCGCTTTCGCATCGTCCGACTGGCGGCAGATGGGGACGGGGCGAGCGAAATCAACCGTTCCTCTATATAATCATGCGAACGACCGTACTATTTTGAAATGACATGAAACCGTCCCGTTCCGAATTCCTCACCTTGCGCGGCCTGCGCACCCACGTCCGCCACTGGGGCAGGGAGGGCGCGCCCAAGCTCTTCATGCTGCATGGCTGGATGGATGTCTCGGCCTCCTTCCAGTTCGTGGTCGATTGCCTGCAGGGCGACTGGCACGTGATCGCGCCGGATTGGCGCGGTTTCGGGCTGACCGAGAATACGCGCTCGGACACCTACTGGTTCCCTGATTACGTGGCCGACCTCGACCGGATCCTCGACCATTACGCGCCCGGTGAAGCCGTGAACCTGCTGGGACACAGCATGGGCGGGAATATCGCGGGCATCTATGCCGGCGTGCGGCCGCAGCGGGTCGGCAAGCTGATCAACCTGGAAGGCTTCGGCCTGCCGGCCACCCGGCCGTCCCAGTATCCAGGGCGCGTGGCGAAGTGGCTGGACGAGCTGCGCGAACCGCCTGAAATGCGCGGCTACGCCAGCCTGGCTGAGGTCGCGGGGCGGCTGCGCAAGACCAATCCGCGTTTGTCGGAGGAGCGCGCGGCCTTCCTGGCCGGGCACTGGTCGGCCCAGGGCACGGATGGGCAGTGGCGCATCCTGGGCGATCCGGCGCACAAGATGCACGGGCCGCTGCTGTACCACGTGGAAGAGATCATGGCCTGCTGGAGCGCGATCACGGCGCCGGTGCTGTGGGTAGAGGCCGAGGATACCGACATGTGGCGCTGGATGGGGCCGAAGGAGCAGGCGAGGGCGGAGATCGACCGGCGCATGGGGCATTTGCGCGAGGTGACGGCGCGCATGGTGCCGGCGGCGGGGCATATGCTGCACCATGACCAGCCGGAGATGCTGGCGGGGATGGTGGAGGACTTCCTGGCGGCCGAAGGCCTTGCACAGGCCGGGTCCGGGCCTCGGCGCGATGGTGTTACTGCCGGGGAATCCTGACGGCAAACGCCGTGCCGTTCACCTCATCGGAGTCCACGACGATATCGCCGCCGTGCGCCACTGCGATCTGTTTCGCAATGAACAGGCCCAAGCCGAGGCTGCTCGCTGGCCTTGCATTGCCTTCCTCCGCGGGAAGCTGGACCAATGATGTGAACAGATGAGGCAAGGCCTCCTTCGGAATGGCGGGCCCCCGGTTCTCCACTCGTAGCAGCACGTCGTCGTTCTGGCCAACGATCTTGATATCGATCGGTTTTCCGGGCGTCCCATATTGCGCGGCATTGTTTGCAAGGTTGGTCAAGAGTTGCTGGAGACGGGCCCGGTCGAAGGTCCCCATCAACTCACCGGTCGCATGCAGGTCGAACCGGGCATCCGGATGCGCGGCCTGGGCGTCTTCGACAGCCCATTGGCACATTTCCAGGAGGTCGCATTCTTTAGGTTCGATGGGAATCCCCTCGCCTAACTGGGTACGTGCAAGTCCCAGCAGGTTGTCGACCATGCCGCTCATCGTGGCTGCGCCGCGTTTGACGCGGACGCCGATCTGCCGGACGCGGTCGTCGAAGGCGCCGGGCCTTGCCAGGTAAGTGCCCGCCGTCGCGGTCGCCGCCAGCGGACCGCGCAGGTCGTGCCCCAGAATGGCCAGGAAGGTGTCCCGCGTCTCGTGGAGTTTATCCGAGTAGGCAACGGCGGCGTCGGCGAGCGATTGATCGATCGCCTCGTTAAAACGCATCATGTCCTCGGCATGCCGGGCTGAAAATACACCGCAGTCTTGCTGCCACAACTTGAGCACGCTCGCTCGCAGGGCGCGGTATTCGGCGATCAGTTGCAGCAGCGTAAAGCCGCTGGCGAAACGGAGCTTGCCGTGAATGACGGAGGCGCTATCGTCCGTCCCCGGCGCGGACGTTCTTCCATGCGATTTTCGCTCCGTCTGTTCCGCGGACTCCTCACGCTGGATGTCCCGTGCAACGAATTCAAGGATTTGCTTCGCGTGATCGCGCAGTTCGAGACTGGACATGTTGTCCGCGACTGCGCCGAAACTCGTGGCGAACGCCTCCCATTCCACCAGGAGCTGCTCCATATGGTCGGTGATGAATGCTGAAATCGTCATGGTGTGCCACCTCGGGGCTGGATGGGCGGAGGGGCAGAGCAGGCGCCCTCATCGAAGCATGCAGCTTACCCTACATTTCCTGCCGATCCGTTTCTGGGGCATGTGGAAGAAGCGGCCGCAGCGGTCGCCACTCGCCCGGGGCCCCATGCGGCAGCCTCGCCGACGCGGATCGAGGCGCGTCGGGCGCCGCAAAGCGCGTACAATGCTTCGTTTCAGAACGCGTTATTGCATATGTGCTTTTCGGGACCATGTTGAAAGTCGACCTCCACTGCCATTCCAACGTCTCCGACGGCGTGCTCGCACCGGCCGCGGTGGCCGCCTACGCCCGCAAGGGCGGCGTGGACGCCTGGGCACTGACCGACCACGACGAGGTCGGCGGCATCAAGGCGGCGCGCACGGCCGCGAACGAGCTGGGCATGCGCTTCGTGGCCGGTGTCGAGATCTCGGTAACGTGGGCCAGCGAGACCGTGCACATCGTCGGCCTGCGCATCGACGAAGACAACCGCGCCCTGATCGACGGCCTGGCCGCCACCCGCAACGGCCGCGAAGCACGTGCCCGCGAAATTTCCGCCCAGCTCGAGCAGGCCGGCATCCCCGGCGCCTACGAGGGCGCGCTCAACTACGTAGGCAATCCGGACCTGATGTCGCGCACCCACTTCGCCCGCTACCTGGTCGAGATCGGCGTTTGCGGTTCGACCTCGGAAGTGTTCCGCCGCTACCTTACCGATGGCAAGCCGGGCTATGTGCCGCACCGCTGGGCCTCGCTGGAGGATGCGGTGGGCTGGATCCGCGGCGCCGGCGGCATTCCCGTGATCGCCCATCCGGGCCGCTACAAGTTCAGCGAGACGGCGCAAGGCGCGCTGTTCGACGCGTTCCGCCAGCTGGGCGGCAACGCGATCGAGGTCGTGACCGGCAGCCATACGCCCGACCAGTACGCCACCTATGCCGAACTGGCGCGCCGCTACGGCTTCCTGGCTTCGCGCGGCACCGATTTCCACGCCCCCGGCGAGGCGCGCGTCGAATTCGCCGAGCTGCCGCCGCTGCCGGCCGGCCTCACGCCCGTCTGGCACGATTGGTTCTGAACAAGTGTGCGGACGGCAAGTTCTGCACTCAGCAGTAAAAAATCTGCGAAATGATTAGGCGAACCGGGTGCTGTCCTGTATCTTTGATCGGGCACTACATCAAGTCGTCTCGTTGGTCTCTCTCCCGTCTTGCCTTTGGGCAGTCCTGTTTGATTCCCTACTTTGTACCCGCTTGCTTGCATGTGCGTTTCGGCATTTTGCCCAATTCACTCAAGGTTCTTAACATGACTACTCAAACCGGCACCGTCAAATGGTTCAATGACTCCAAGGGCTTCGGCTTCATCACCCCTGACGCAGGCGGCGGCGACCTGTTCGCGCACTTCAAGGACATCCAGTCGGACGGCTTCAAGAGCCTGGCCGAAAACCAGCGCGTCTCTTTCGAGCGCGCCAATAGCCCGAAGGGCGAGAAGGCCAGCAACATTCGCGCGATCTGAGCGCAGCCGGATGCCCGCGGGCATCTGGAATAGACAAGCCCGCCTCGGCGGGCTTTTTTCTTCCATGGACCGCCAGGCTCAGTCCCAATAGCGGTCCAGCAAGGCCTTGACGCTGGCGCCGTGCACCACGATCGACAGGATGATCGTGGCCAGCGTGATCGTGACCAGCTCGCGGGCGAGCGCAGCCGGCACGCCGTGGTTGATGGCATACATCAGGTAATAGATCGAACCGATGCCGCGCACGCCGAACCAGGCGGCGATGGCGGTTTCGCGGGTACCGGTGCCCGAACCGGCCAGGCTCAGCACGACGCTGAGCGGGCGCGCCACGAAAATCAGGAAGACAGCCACCAGCCAGGCCCGCGGCGAGAACAGGTCCGCGGTCATCGCGCCGCCCAGCAACAGCACCAGTCCCAGCTCGGACAGGCGTTCCAGATGCTCCTTGAAGACCAGGCTGCCATGGCTGACCGTGGCCTGCCCGCTGGCGCCGGCGTCGCCATGGACCAGCCCGTGCCCGTCCGGCGGCGCCTCGGTCAGGCGCCATTCGGTCTGGCGCAGGGCCACGCCGGCGAAGAACACCGCCAGGAATCCCCATCCGCCCAGCAGCAGGGCAATGCCGTAGGCCAGGGCGATCAGGCCAAGGCCGAGCAGGTCGTCGAGCAGCTGGTGGCCGGGATGGTGGCGCCGGATGACGTAGCTGCAGCCCGCCATCGCCGCGCCGCACACCAGGCCGGTGCCGACGCCGACCAGGGTGGCGAGCAGGGCGTCTTCCCAGAACCAGTGGGCCAGGTCGGGCCCTTCCAGCCCCAGCAGCAGGCCCAGCACCACGAAAGGAAAGGCGGTGCCGTCGTTCATGCCGGCTTCGCAGGTCAGGGCGAAGCGCAGGGAGTCCTTGTCGCCCGCATGGCGCAGCTGCACGTCGGTGGCAAGGACGGGATCCGTGGGGGCCAGCATGGCGCCCAGCAGGATGGCCGCTCCGGCCGGCAAGCCGAGCACCGCCGCGGCGAACACGGCGCACAGCGCCACGGACAGGCTCATCGCCACCACCGCCAGGCGCAGCGACACCGCCCAGCGCCGCAGGTTGAAGGGTACCGGCAGCTTGACGCCGGCGGAGAACAGCGAGACCAGGATCGCGACTTCGGTCAGGGTCTCGAGCAGGGGCGCTTCGCGCACGGGATCGAAGGAGAATACCCCCAGCACGGCCGGGCCCAGGACGATCCCGATCAGGAGGTAGATACTGGCCGAGGTGAAGGGCAGGCGCGCGATGGTCGAGCCCCACAGGCCTCGCGCTAGCATCAGGCTGCCGACCAGCACGAACCAGTGTGCGATCTCCATGGGCGGAAGGCCGGCGCCTCAATGCAGCACGGGACTGGACAGCCAGTCCAGGCGTCCGAGCCGGGCCAGCAACTCCCGGGTGCCGTTGCCGCCGTTGGCATCGGTATCGAATTCGTGAAGGTAATACACGCTGGATTCGTAAGTGGCGACCAGCACGCACGGACTGTCGAGCAGGTAGGTGCGTCCCTGCAAGTCCAGGATGGCGTTCTCGGCGCTGCGCGGATCGGTGGTCAGGGTGTCGGTCCATGCGAGGATCGCGCCTTCTCCATCGCGCACATAAATGCGGAAGGTGCCGGATTGCCGTTTCATGCTCGCTTTCCGAAGTCGCCGACGAGGAGGAGAACCCATGGTACACCCCATTTCCACGCCGCGCCGGACGGCAGGCGCGCCGTGCCGGGGGCCAGGAAAGAATCCGGTCCCGCCCCTTGAAATACTCCGGCTATACTCCATATGGAGTATAGAAAACGAAAAGGGGATGGCCATGAAGCTCGTAGCATCGCAACACAAGCTGCCCGACAGCGACAAGGTCACGGTCAATGTCGGCCTGGTCGACCTGGCCCAGCTGGACCTGCTGGTCGAGGAAGGCTTTTATTCCAACCGCACCGATTTCGTGCGCACCGCAATTCGCAACCTGCTGCAGGTCCACGCCGAGACGATCCGGCAAACCGTGGTGCGCAAGCGCTACGTGATGGGCATGCACCGCTACTCGCGCCGCGAACTCGAGCAGGTCGCGGCCGGCGGGCAGCAGCTGGACATCCAGGTGCTCGGCCTGGCCGTCATCGAGGACGACGTCGCTCCCGAGCTGGCCCGCACGGCCATTTCATCGGTCCAGGTCCTTGGCGCATTCGTCGCCCCCCCAGCCGTCAGGGAAGCCCTGGCGGACCGCATTCACATTTAGAAGGACAGGCATGAAACCTATCGATCGCTTTATCTCCCAGATGGTGGAGTCGGCCAGGCTCGCGCAGACGCAGGACGCGTCGGCGGCCACGGCATTGATCCAGAAGGCGCTGGCCGAATCCGGCCTGCTGCCGCATGGCGTCCAGGCGCCCCAGGCGCCTTTCGCCAACCCGGGCCAGGCGCCCTTCGTCGATCTCAACCCGGCGCCCCGATGGAGCGCACGGATGGGCCGCCGACACGCGCCGGGCGCACGCCAGGCCAAAGCGGACCCGCGCGCTCCCGGCCGCTTCATCGATGGCAGCTTCAGCTGCGGCGCCGGCACCCGTCACTACAAGCTCTACATCCCGGCGCAGCCCGCGAAGCAGCCGCGCGCCCTGGTCGTGATGCTGCACGGCTGCACCCAGAACCCGGACGATTTCGCGACCGGCACCGCCATGAACGCGCTGGCCGAGGAGCACGGCTGCCTGGTGCTCTATCCGGCGCAGGACAAGGGCGCCAACCACAACGGCTGCTGGAACTGGTTCGAGACCGCGCACCAGGCGCGCGAGCAGGGCGAACCCGCCATCCTGGCCGGCATGACCCGCCAGGTAATGGCCGAGCATGAGGCCGACCCGGCGCGTGTGTTCGTCGCCGGCCTTTCGGCGGGCGGCGCGATGGCGGCCATCCTGGGCGCCGAATATCCGGACCTGTATGCGGCGGTCGGCGTCCATTCCGGCCTGCCCGCCGGCAGCGCCAGGGACATGATGTCCGGGCTGAAGGCGATGCGGGAGCCGGGCAAGGCGAAGAGGCTGCGCAAGGGCGTAGCGGCGATCGTGATCCACGGCGACGCCGACCACCTGGTCAACGCCGGCAACGGCGAAGCGGTGCTGGGCCAGTTCCTGAAGGCCCAGGCGGCGCCGCTGCACAAGCACAGCGAGGCGCACGACCACGCCGGCCGGCGCTGTACCCGCAGCACCTGGCGCGACGAGGGCGGACGCACTGTACTCGAGCACTGGCAGCTGCACGGCGCCGGCCACGCCTGGTCCGGCGGCAACCCGGCCGGGTCGCATACCGATGCCTCGGGACCGTCCGCCTCTGCCGAAATGCTGCGTTTCTTCCTGGCCCAGGGCGCCTGAGTCCCGCTCTGCCGCGGCGCCCTTGAATTTTCCGCATTGCAGCCCAATCTTGGCATCCTGTCATCGATAGCTGTCAGGAGGCCTTCTCATGAAGCGCATTGTCCTCTTCCTTGCCACCAACCTGGCCGTGGTGCTGGTGGTGTCGCTCGTGCTGAACCTGCTCGGCGTGGGCCGGGCCGTCACGGGGCAGGGGATCGATGTCGGCGCGCTGGCGGTGTTCTCGCTGGTGGTCGGCTTTACCGGCTCCTTCATTTCCCTCCTGCTGAGCAAACCCATGGCCAAGTGGTCGACCGGCGCGCGCGTCATCGACCAGCCGGCCAACTCCACCGAGATGTGGCTGGTCGATACCGTGCGCCGCCTGTCGGAGCGCGCCGGCATCGGCATGCCGGAAGTCGCCGTGTACGAGGGCGAGCCGAACGCCTTCGCCACCGGCGCCTTCAAGAATTCCGCCCTGGTGGCAGTCTCCACCGGCCTGCTGCAGGGCATGAACCGCGACGAGGTCGAAGCGGTGCTCGGCCACGAAGTGGCCCACATCGCCAATGGCGACATGGTCACCTTGACCCTGATCCAGGGCGTGGTCAACACCTTCGTCGTGTTCCTGGCGCGCGTGGTCGGCTACTTCGTCGACAAGGTTCTGCTGCGCAGCGAAGGCGACCGTCCGGGCATCGGCTACATGGTCACCGTCTTCGTGTGCGAGATCGCCTTCGGCATCCTGGCCTCGATCATCGTGGCCTGGTTCTCGCGCAAGCGCGAGTTCCGCGCCGACGCCGGCTCGGCCAGGCTGCTGGGCAGCCCGGTGCCGATGCAGCACGCGCTGGCCCGCCTCGGCGGCCTGGCCCCGGGCGCGCTGCCGCAGTCGATGGCCGCTTCCGGCATTTCCGGCAGCGGCGGCGGCTGGGGCGCCCTGTTCTCGACCCACCCGCCGATGGAGCAGCGCATCGCCGCGCTCCAGTCGCTGCGCTGACCCTGATTCAATAAGAACCGCTGCCTGATGAGCCAATACTTCGAGATCCATCACGAGAACCCGCAACCGCGCCTGATCAAGCAGGCAGCGCAGATCGTCGGTGCGGGCGGGATCGTCGCCATTCCCACCGATTCAGCCTATGCGCTGGTCTGCCGCCTGGACGACAAGGCGGCCGTGGAAAAGCTGCGCCGCATCCGCGGCGTCGACGACAAGCACCACCTGACCCTCCTGGTGCGCGACCTGTCCGAGATCGCTCTCTACGCGCGCGTCGACAATGCCCAGTACCGTCTGCTCAAGGCCACCATGCCGGGACCCTATACGGTGATCCTCGAAGCCACGCGCGAACTGCCGCGCCGCCTGTCCCACCCGTCGCGCAAGACCATCGGCCTGCGCGTGCCGGAAAACCGCATCACCCTGGCGCTGCTGGAAGAACTGGGCGAGCCGCTGATCGGCACCACCCTGCAGCTGCCCGGCGACGACCACATGCTGTCCGATCCGGAAGAGGTGCAGGAACGCCTCGGCAAGCAGATCGAGCTGGTGATCGACGGCGGCGCCGGCACCCTGGAACCCACCACCGTGGTCGACCTGACCGGGCCTGCGCCGGAGCTGGTGCGCGAGGGCAGGGGAGACCCGTCCGCGTTCGGCCTCTGAGGCCGCATTCCCCCACCTTTTCGCCTGCCGGCCTGCCCGGCGGGCGCTCTGTTAGAATTCCCTTATGGATCCAGAAATTGTACGCAACATCGCAGTCTACGCACTGCCCGTTCTTTTTGCGATTACCCTGCACGAAGCCGCCCACGCCTATGCCGCCAAGTACTTCGGCGATAACACCGCCTATTCACAGGGGCGCATGAGCCTCAATCCCCTGGTGCACATCGACGTGCTGGGCACCATCGTCATTCCCATCGCGCTCTACCTGACCAGCGGTTTCGTGTTCGGCTACGCCAAGCCGGTGCCGGTGGACTTTTCCCGCCTGCGCAATCCCAAGAAGCAGATGGCCTGGGTGGCGCTCGCCGGTCCCGGCGCGAACTTCCTGATGGCCTTCCTGTGGCTGGTGATGGCGGCGCTGCTGGTCGCCTTCCAGGTGAACGAAGCCTTCCCGCACAAGGTGGCCCAGGCCGGTGTGTTCACCAACCTGCTGATGTTCGCCTTCAACCTGTTCCCGATTCCGCCGCTGGATGGCGGCCGCGTCGTCACCAGCCTGCTGCCGCACCGCCTGGCCTACAAGTTCGCGGCGATCGAGCCGTACGGCTTCTTCATCGTGCTGGCGCTGATCTTCTTCAAGCTGCTGGGCTTCTGGGTGATCCCGGTGATGGCGCTCGGCGAGATCATGCTCAAACTGATCGCTTCGCCCTTGTATTTACTTTTGAGCTGACATGTATCCCGACCGCGTCGTCTCCGGCATGCGCCCGACGGGCGCCCTGCACCTGGGGCACTACCATGGCGCGCTGAAGAACTGGATCACCCTGCAGGCCGAGCATCCCTGCCTGTTCTTCGTCGCCGACTGGCACGCGCTGACCACGCACTACGACGACCCTGGCATCGTCGAGCGCAGCACCTGGGACATGGTGATCGACTGGCTCGCCGCCGGCATCGACCCGTCCCAGGCGACCATCTTCATCCAGTCGAAAGTCCCGGAGCACGCGGAACTGCACCTGCTGCTGTCGATGGCCACGCCGCTCGGCTGGCTCGAACGGGTGCCGACCTACAAGGACCAGATCGAGAACCTGGCCAGGAATCGGGCAAATACGGACCTCGCCACCTACGGCTTCCTCGGCTACCCGCTGCTGCAGGCCGCCGATGTCCTGATCTACCGCGCCAGCATGGTGCCGGTGGGCGAGGACCAGCTGCCGCACGTCGAGATGATGCGCGAGATCGCACGCCGCTTCAATCACATCTACGGCAAGGAAAAGGGCTTCGAAGAGAAGGCCATGGCGGCCGTGAAGAAGCTGGGCAGCAAGCGCGCCAGGCTGTACCTGGAGCTGCGCACCGCCTACCACCAGGAAGGCGAGACCGACGCCCTGGAGCAGGCGAAGGCCATGCTGGACGACGCCGGCAGCCTGTCGAACATCGACCGCGAGCGCCTGTTCGGCTACCTGGAAGGCAGCCGCAGGATCATCCTGGCCGAACCGCAGGCCTTGCTCACCGAGTCGTCGCGCCTGCCGGGACTGGACGGCCGCAAGATGTCCAAGAGCTACGGCAACGCGATCGGGCTGCGCGAGGAGCGCGGCAGCGTGGAAAAGAAGATCCGCACCATGCCGACCGACCCGGCGCGCGTGCGCCGCCTTGATGCGGGCGATCCGAAGCGCTGCCCGGTGTGGCAGCTGCACGAGGTGTATTCGGATGCGCCGACGCGCGAATGGGTGGTGAAGGGCTGCACCAGCGCCGGCATCGGCTGCATCGAGTGCAAGCAGCCGGTCATCGACGGCGTGCTGGCCGAGCAGGAACCGATGCGCGAACGCGCCCAGCCCTACCTGGACGATCCGACGCTGGTGCGCGCGATCGTGGCCGACGGCTGCGACAAGGCGCGCAAACTGGCGCAGGAAACGATGCGCGATGTGCGCGAAGCGATGGGGATTTCCTACACCTGAAGATGAGCATGACAAATTCGCCGATCAACATGATGAACCTGCCGGCGTCGAACTGGGTCCAGCGCTTCGCGCCCTTGGTCCCGGAGGGCGAGGTGCTGGACCTGGCCTGCGGCACCGGCCGCCATACGCGCCTGCTGGCCGCCCTCGGCCACCCGGTGCTGGCCCTGGACCGCAAGCCGGAGGTGCTGGCCACCAGCGCCGGTCCCGGCGTCACCACCATGGAATACGACCTCGAGGACGGTTCGCCCTGGCCCTTCGAGGAGGGGCGCTTCGCCGCCATCGTCGTCACCAATTATCTGTATCGCCCGCTGTTCCCGCACCTGGCCGCGAGCCTCCGCCCGGACGGCATCCTGATCTACGAAACCTTCGCGCAGGGGAACCAGATCTACGGCAAGCCCTCGAATCCGGAATTCCTGCTGGCGCCGGGCGAATTGCTGGCGCTGGCCCAGGCCGGCGGCCTGCAGGTGCTGGCCTACGAGGACGGCCACGTCGACCGGCCTAATGCCGCCCAGGTGCAGCGCCTGTGCGCGGCGGGCCCGGCATTCGGCAAAACCGAAGCCAAGCTCGACCATATTGTGGTCAGGAATGAACCATAGCGGCGGGCGATCCGCTACAATCAGACTTTTATTTACTGGCACGGTCCAAAGATTATGATTAAGGGCAGCATCGTAGCAATCGTCACCCCGATGTTCGAAGACGGCAGTCTTGACCGCGACTCCCTGCGCAAACTGCTCGACTGGCACATCGCGGAAGGCACCGACGCGGTCGTCATCGTCGGCACGACGGGCGAATCGGCCACCGTTTCCCCGGAAGAGCACTGCGAACTGGTGAAGCTGGCGGTCGACCACGTCGCCAAGCGCATTCCCGTGATCGCCGGCACCGGCGGCAATTCGACCGTCGAGGCGATCGCGCTGACGCGCCACGCCAAGGAAGTGGGCGCCGACGCCTCGCTCCAGGTGGTGCCGTACTACAACCGTCCGACGCAAGAAGGCATGTACCGCCACTTCCGCACCATCGCGGAAGCGGTCGACCTGCCGATCATCCTGTACAACGTGCCGGGCCGCACCGTGGCCGACATGAGCAACGAGACCATCGCGCGCCTGGCCCCGATCGACAACATCGTCGGCGTCAAGGACGCCACCGGCAACCTCGCCCGCGGCATCGACCTGCTGCGCATGGTCGACAAGTCCTTCGGCGTCTATTCCGGCGACGACGCGACCGCGATGGCGCTGATGTTCTGCGGCGGCGCCGGCAATATCTCGGTCACCGCCAACGTCGCCCCGCGCGCCATGCACGAACTGTGCGTGGCCGCCATGGCCGGCGACATCGCGCGCGCGATCGAGATCAACAACCGCGTGCTGGACCTGCACGGCAAGCTGTTCATCGAACCGAACCCGGTGCCGGTGAAGTGGGCGCTGGCCGAGATGGGCAAGATGCCGGCCGGGCTGCGCCTGCCGCTCGCGCCGCTGTCCGCGCAGTACCACGACACCGTGCGCGCCGCCCTGGTGGCCGCAGGCGTCCACCAACAGTCCTGAATCCGCAAGGATTCGGGTTCCTAGTACCTGACATCGAACGACATGACTATTCGCAAGAAAACGACCCTGGTTTCCGCTTCCGCCGCCGGCCGTGCGCTGACGCTCACCGCGCTCGCGCTCAGCCTGGCTGCCTGCACCACCGTGTTCGAATCGGACAGGGTGGACTACCGGGGCGCCAAGAAAGCGGCGCCGCTGGACGTGCCGCCGGACCTGACCCAGCTGCAGCGTGACAACCGCTACGCCGTCCCGGACGGCAAGGGCGTCGCCACCGCCTCCAGCTTCCAGCAATCGCGCGGCCAGCAAGGTGCGGCGCCGGTGGCCGGCGCGGCGGAAGCAGTGGGCCCGATCTCGAGCGAGTCCGTGCGCATCGAGCGCGCCGGCGACCAGCGCTGGCTGGTGGTCAAGCAGACTCCGGAACAGCTGTGGCCGCAGCTGCGCCAGTTCTGGGAGGACAACGGCTTCGCCCTCGAGGCCGAATCGGCCGCGACCGGCACCATGGAAACCAACTATGTCGAAGACCGGTCGAAGATCCCCCAGGACTTCCTGCGCAACACGCTGGGCCGGGTGTTCGACAAAGCCTGGTCGACCGGCATGAAAGACAAGTTCCGCACCCGCCTGGAACGCCTGCCTGACGGCTCGACCGAGATCTACGTGAGCCATCGCGGCGTCGAGGAAGTGCTGACCGGCCCGGCGAAGGAAACCACCACCTGGACCGCGCGTCCGAACGACCCGGGCCTGGAAGCGCAGTTCCTGGCGCGCATGGTGGCGCACCTGACCGGCAGCAAGGACGTCAAGACCGCCCAGGCGACCGTCACCAACGCGCCGCTGCAGCCGCAGCACGCCAAGCTGGCGGGCGACAAGGTGGAAGTCGACGAAGGCTTCGACCGCGCATGGCGCCGTGTCGGCCTGGCGCTGGACCGCGTCGGCTTCACCGTCGAGGACCGCGACCGCGTGCAGGGCATCTACTTCGTGCGCTACGTCGATCCGGACGCGTCGAAGACGGAAGGCTTCTTCAAGCGCCTGTTCACCTTCGGCGAGGACGAGAAGGCCAAGGAAGCGCAGCGCTACCGCGTGCTGGTCAAGTCGCAGCAGGGCGCCAGCGTGAGCGAAGTGACGGTGCAGACCAATGACGGCCAGGTGGCGAATTCGCCGACGGCGGCCAAGATCCTGAAGCTGCTGACTGACGAGCTGAAGTGATCTGATCTTCGCCTGCAACTGAAAACCGGCCCTTGTGGGCCGGTTTTTTTATGCGCTGGCGCTATGCGGGCAAACTTGGCCGGAACAATGCCGGTGGCATTGTTCCGGCCTTCGCCGGGACGACGGATCGAGCGCTAGTGGCAAGCCCAAAGGCCGTCGTCCCGGCGCAGGCCGGGATCCAAGTTCAACGCACGCGTGCAATATCTACGGACGAAAAAAAACCGGCCCGCAGGCCGGTTTCTTCGGAATCAGAAAAATTCTGATTACTGCTTAGCAGCTTCAGCAGCGGTCGAAGCAGCTTGCGAAGCAGCAGCAGCTGCGTCAGCAGCGGTCGAAGCAGCAGCCGAAGCGGCAGCAGCAGCGTCAGCAGCCGGAGCAGCGACGGTAGCGTCAGCAGCCGGAGCAACGGTAGCGTCAGCAGCCGGAGCAGCAGCCGGAGCTTCGGTAGCAGCCGGGGTAGCCGGTGCGGTTTCTTCAGCTTTCTTGCTGCAAGCAGCCAGAGCAACAGCCATCAGGGAAACGATCAGCAGGGATTTTTTCATGATTTTCCTTAATATTTCAAAAGTAGTACTGCTTGTTGCGAATAATAATTACCGGTAATTATTGCTCGGCGGAATTCTCGTGCTTCAAAAATAGCAATACTGCCATATAGGCAACGGAACCTTCCTGACCTGATATTATAGCCAAATTTACTGAATCGCAATAGCGAACACATGCCACAGTGAAAGTATTTTGTGAAGAGTTAAGCTTCATATTGTTACAAGATGCAACCGGCAGCCAAAATGCTGTCATCTAGGCAATTTTTTGTACTTACAGCCCGGTTGTCGTCGGCTGCAAGACGATCCGGGACTCTTCCCAGATCGCCGCGAAACGGTGCTCCGGCACATCGCATGCCTCCGCCGAATGGAAGACCGCCTCGCCGCGCAGGTGGTCGCTGTGAAAGCGCCGCACCACATGTTCCCCGTCCCCGATACAGAAGGAATCGGTCAGGTTGCGCAGGCCGCGCCCGGTCTGGCGGCACTCGCACAGGTGGCCATAGTCGCGCAGCAGGCGCAGGAAGCGCGGGTAATGGCGCTCGATATGGGAAGGATCGTGCAGCGCCAGGCGCAGGATGCCGCCGCCCGCCAGGAAGGCGCGCAGGGCGGCGTCCACGTCCGGCGACCCGAGCGGGAAGACGGCGAAGTCCGGGTCGAACAACTCCAGCCTGGCCTTGGACGCCGCCACGCAGGCGCGGAACTGCGCCTCGCATTCGCGGCGCGTATCGAAGCGGATGGTGAGCGGCTCGGCCATGGCTGGGTTTGCTTCCCTTAGCCCAGTTCGATCCAGCCGTCCTGGTACCAGGTGTACAGCGCTTCCAGCACGTCGTCGGTGGCGCTTTCCAGCTGCGCGCCCGCGAGGCGGCGTTCGTTGGCCAGCGCGTCCAGCACGGCCTTGTCGGCACGGCTGACGGCGAAGGATTCGCCGTTGATGAACACGTGCTTGCCGCGGTAGAGCATCAGGGTCTTGCTGGAGAGCTTCAGGCCGCGCTTGGCCGCCGTTTCCATGAAGCGGCCCACGGTGAGCGGCTTGGCCGGGCCGGTGAAGAACACGTTGTGCTTCGGTTCGGACATGTGCTCGCCCAGGAACACGGTCACGTCTTCTTCGTCCCAGCGCACCTTGTTCAGTTCTTCGGTGATGGTGGCCAGCATCTCGCGCGGGATCTCGGCCGGGTTCTTGGCCGGCTGCAGGCCCGGGTCGGCATAGCGGCCGGGCAGGTCGATCGAGTCGGCCATGAACTGCAGGAAGGCTTCGCCCAGTTCCTGGAAGGAGGGGGAGCGGAAGCCGATCGAATAGGTCATGCATTCGCCCTCGGCCACGCCGTCGTGGGCGTAGTGCGGCGGCAGGTAGAGCATGTCGCCCGGCTCCAGCACGAATTCCTCTTCCGGCTCGAAGTTGGCCAGGATCTTCAGCGGCAGGCCTTCGACCAGGCTCAGGTCCTGCTGGGCGCCGATGCGCCAGCGGCGCTTGCCCTGCGCCTGCAGCAGGAACACGTCATACGAATCGAAGTGGGGACCGACGCCGCCGCCGTCGCTGGCGTAGCTGATCATCAGGTCGTCCAGGCGCGCGTCCGGCACGAAGCGGAACTGGCGCAGCAAGTCGTCGGCGCGCTCGTCGTAGAGATTGGCGCCCTGGACCAGCATGGTCCAGCCCGGTTCAGTGCGGGCCGGCAGTTCCGGCAGCGGACCGTGCTGCATGTCCCATTGGCCATCGCGCTGGGTCACGAGGCGCGATTCGACGTGGTTCTGCTGGGCCAGTTCGGCCAGCTTCTCGAACTTGAGCAGGGGCTTGAATCCAGGAATGGCTTGGCGGATCAGAAGGGGTTTCTTGTGCCAGTAATCGCGCAAGAACTGAGCGGGAGTAATATCCCCAAGAAGCTGTAATTTTTTCATGCGCCATTATAACCACCGGAGCGGGGCGGTATCCTGTTCGAGGGTATAATCCGCACCTTACAACGAAAGGATGTGCGATGAAGATTGCCAAAGATACGGTCGTGACGGTGAACTACAAACTGTCGGACGCGCAAAACAACCTGATCGAAGAAGGTTCGCAGCCGATGGTCTACCTGCACGGTGGCTACGAGAACACCCTGCCGAAGATTGAGGAAGAGCTCGATGGCAAGGAGCCGGGCTATTCGTCGACCATCCAGGTGGAACCGGAAGATGCGTTCGGCGATTACGATCCTGCACTGGTGAAAGTCGAAGACCGCAACCGCCTGCCTGAGCCGATCGAAGTCGGCATGCAGTTCGAAGGCATGGCCGAGGGCGGCGACGAAGAGCCGACCATCTTCACCGTGACCGACATCGCCGATGACAAGGTCGTCCTGGACGGCAACCACCCGCTGGCCGGCATGGCGCTGCGTTTCGACCTGTCGGTGATCGACGTGCGCGCGGCGACCGCCGAGGAAGTGCAGCACGGCCACGTGCATGGTCCGCATGGCCATCACCATGGCCATGAGATGGAAGACAGCGAAGAGGGCGATCAGTTCCGCAGCCAGCCGCTGCAGTGATGCCTGAGTGAGCCGCAGTGCTTGTCCCTTTTGGAGGGGCGGGCTGCGGTTTGCGCTGAACTTGGGTCCCCGCGCAGGCGGGGACCCAAGTTTGTTTGATCAGCCAAGAACGCCAGCGTTCACCGCTTCGCATCCCCCACCTCAAACACCGCTCCCTTCTCCGAAGACACCTTCACCTCCACGGCCTTCTCCCCAACGGAAAGCTGCCCCAGGTTCCCCTTCCAGGTAATCACCGGCCGCTTGCCCTTGAGCGCGCCACTATCCACCAGCAGCACCTTCCCCTTGAACCTGGCCGCCCGCGCCTGGATCTGCTTGCGCATCTCCTCGAATCCGTCCTGCACCGCCGGCTCCCTGCGCAGCAGCCCGCGCAGGCCCTTGGCTTCTTCCTGCTGCAGCGGCTTGACGTCGCCTTCGGCGAACAGTACCAGCGCCTCGGCCTTCTCGTTGCGCGCGATCGCGAACAGGCGGTTCAGCCAGAAACGGTTGGCCACCGTGCGGTCTTCATACTCGCTGTTGCGGCCCGCCGCAGGAAGATAGTGGTTGTTCTCGGCCGGCAGGTTGACCGTCGCGTACAGCACCTTCCCGACCTGCCAGTGCGCATTCTCCGCATAGCTCCGGAAGCGCGGGCTGCTGGACAGGCGCGATACCGGCAGCTTGTCTTCGCCCAGCGATGCGGGCTCGCCATACAGCAGTTCGCGCAGGCGGTTCAGGCGTTCGATGGCATTGGTGCGGCCGGCCGAATTGCGGCAGCCGGTCCAGTCGCTGCCTGCGAGCGAGACGATCACCGGCCGCCGCGCGCCGTCGATCAGGTCGCGCCGCTTCTGGTACAGCCGGTCGCCGCAGTTCTCCTTGTCGCCCTTGATGCCGGTGAGGACCACGAAGGCCAGCGACTTTTCCGACGTCTCCTTCAGCACGCGCTTGAGGCGCGCTTCGCCGTCGTCGTCCGCGCTGTTCCCGACAAACGCGAATTCGTGGCTCGACGCGTCCTTGTTCCTGTCCTTGCCGTGAGCCGGCGCCAATGCCAGCAGCGCGGCCGCAAGGAGGAGGGACGTGCGTACTATCCGCATCAGGCGGCGAGGCGCTTGAGCTCGTAGAGACGTTCGAGCGCTTCGCGTGGGGTGAGCGCATCCGGATCGATGGCGGCCAGCGCATCGCGCAGGCCGTCGTCCGCCGGTGCATACGCCTCCGGCGCCGCTTCTTCGACTTCCTCGGCCGGCGCGGCGAACAGGTCGAGCTGCGGCGTGGTGTCGAGCGCCTGCGCTTCGAGGCGCGCCAGGTGCTTGCGCGCGGCCTTGATCACGGCCGGCGGCACGCCCGCCAGCTGGGCCACCTGCAAGCCGTAGCTTTGCGAGGCCGGGCCCTCTTGCACCGCGTGCAGGAACACGATGCTGTCCTTGTGCTCGACCGCCGACAGGTGCACGTTGACCGCGCTCGGATGGGTCTCGGGCAGCTGGGTCAGCTCGAAGTAGTGGGTCGCGAACAGGGTGAAGCTGCGGCTCGACTCGATCAGGTGGCGCGCGATGGCCCAGGCCAGGGCCAGACCATCAAACGTAGAGGTGCCGCGGCCGACTTCGTCCATCAGCACCAGCGAATGCTCGGTGGCGCCGTTCAGGATGGCCGCCGATTCGGTCATCTCGACCATGAAGGTAGAGCGGCCGTTGGCCAGGTCGTCGCTGGCGCCGATGCGGGTGAAGATGCGGTCGATCGGGCCGATGGTGGCCTGGGTGGCCGGCACATAGCTGCCGATGTAGGCGAGCAGGGTGATCAGGGCCACCTGGCGCATGAAGGTCGATTTACCGCCCATGTTCGGGCCGGTGATCAGGAGCAGGCGGCGGTCGTTCGACAGGCGGCAGTCGTTGGCGATGAAGCGTTCGATCTGGTTTTCCACCACCGGATGGCGGCCCTCGACGATGGTCAGGCAAGGCTCGCTCACCAGCTGCGGCGCGCACCAGTTGTTCTTGAGCGCGTGGCTGGCGAGGGCGACCAGGGTGTCGATCTGCGCCAGGCCGCGCGCGATGGTCTGCAGGCAGCCGATGTGCGGCGCCAGCTCGGCGAGCAGCTGGTCGTACAGCATCTTCTCGCGCGCCAGCGCGCGGTCCTGGGCCGACAAGGCCTTGTCTTCGAAGGCCTTGAGTTCCGGCGTGATGTAGCGTTCGCAGTTCTTCAGGGTCTGGCGGCGGCGGTAGTCGTCCGGCACCTTGTCGGCCTGGCCGTTGGTGACCTCGATGTAGAAGCCGTGCACCTTGTTGTACTCGACGCGCAGGTTGGCGATGCCGGTACGCGCGCGCTCGCGCGTTTCCAGGTCGACCAGGAACTGGCCGGCGTTCTCGGACAGGGCGCGCAGCTCGTCCAGCTCGGCGTCGAAGCCGCGTGCGAACACGCCGCCGTCGCGCACCATCGCGCTTGGCTCTTCCATGATCGCGCGCGTCACCAGGTCCAGGCAGGCTTCCGGCGTGGCGAGGTCGTCGTGGATCTCGTGCAGCAGGCAGGAGTCGCCCGGGATGAAGCAGCGCGCCACCTGCTGGCGCAGCGCCGGCAGCTGCTTCAGGCCGTCGCGCAGGCTGGCCAGGTCGCGCGGGCGCGCCGACAGCAGCGCGATGCGCGTGGTGATGCGTTCGATGTCCGGCACCTGGGCCAGCGTGGCGGACAGGCCGCCGCAGGCGTCCGCCTGGGCCAGCGCCTCGATGGCTTCGTGGCGCGAGCGGGCCACGGCCTGGTCGCGGCGCGCGTGGTGCAGCCAGTGGCGCAGCAGGCGCGAGCCCATCGCGGTGCGGCAGCCGTCCAGCAGCGAGAACAGGGTCGGCGACTCCTGGCCGCGGATGGTCTCGGTCAGCTCCAGGTTGCGGCGCGTGGCGGCATCCAGACCGATGAATTCGTTTTCGAGCTCGCAGGTCAGGCTGCGCACGTGCTGCAGGCCACGGCCCTGGGTCGACTGCGCATAGCGCAGCAGCGCGCCGGCCGCGCCGAAGGCGGCGCCGAGGCCGTCCGCGCCGAAGCCGGTGAGGGTGGCGACGCTCAGCTGCTCGAGCAGGGCCTGGTGGCCCTTGATGACGTCGAAGTGCCACTCCGGCACGCGTTGGGTGTGCGCGATCGGGGACGCCTCGAACAGGTCGGCGCCGTCGGCGCGCAGGATCTCGGCCGGGGCGATGCGCTCCAGCTCGTGCGACAGGCGCAGCTCCACCGCGCGCTGCTCGCCCGAGAATTCCATCAGGCGCAGGGCGCCGCTGGCGAGGGACAGCCAGGCCAGGCCGGCGGTGACGGTCTTGCGCTGGTTGATCAGGTAGAGGGCCAGCAGCGGACGCTCGGCCTTTTCGGGCAGCAGGTCGGAATCGGTCAGGGTGCCTGGCGTGACCACGCGCACCACCTTGCGCTCCACCGGGCCCTTGCTCAGGGCCGGGTCGCCGATCTGCTCGCAGATCGCGCAGGATTCGCCCAGCTTGACCAGCTTGGCCAGGTAGCCGTCCAGCGAGTGGAAGGGCACGCCCGCCATCTTGACCGGATTGCCGCCCGAGGCGCCGCGCGCGGTCAGGGTGATGCCCAGGATGCGGGCCGCTTTCTCGGCGTCGTCGAAGAACAGTTCGTAGAAATCGCCCATGCGGTAGAAGACCAGCATGGTCGGGTAATCGGCCTTGATGCGCAGATATTGCACCATCATGGGAGTGTGTTTTTCGGTCGCGCTGTGCTTGAGGGCGGCGGCGTTGATCTCAGTGGGGGCGTTCATGTCTTCGGAATTCGGTACGGCGGGGCAGGTGCGCAGCCAAGGCTTGCCATTTTACCGCGTTCGACTCGGCCGGATGCTGCAAAAATCGCATCCCGGTTTGTGCGATCACCGGATCGGCGATGTCGAGTTTCCTTACATTTAGTTGGTACTGCGAAACTAATGTTGAATCAAGTTATTGATTCCGCAGGATTTCGTGGTCGTGGTGCGATTATTGCTTACAAGCAGGGATCGACTAGGGAGAACAAATGAAACGCAACATCATCAAGATCGTCGGCGCGCTGATGCTGGTCTTTGGTGTGGCCAATGCGCAGGCTGGCGTCATCGCCACCGATAACGCCTATGGCGTGTTCGACAACAGCAGCGGCCAGCGCTACCTGGACGTCCAGAGCCATGGCCTCATCGCCGACCTGAACATCCTGGTCTCCTTTGCCAAGTGCGACAACCCGGTGCTGGGACTGGCCGGCGGCCAGTGCATCGGCAAGGGTACGCCTTATGAAAACGAGATCGTCCTGCGCCTGACCAGTCCCGGCGGCATCAAGGTCGATCTGGTGACGCAAGACACCTTCACCCAAGGCAGCACCGGTGCGGGCCAGGTCGCGGTCACCTTCGACGACGAGGGGGCGGTGCGCGGCCCGCAGGTGCAGGCGGGGGTCTTCCGCCCGGTCGGCAAGCTGAGCGCGTTCGACAGTCTCGACATGTTCGGCCGCTGGACCCTGAGTATCGGCGACACCAGCCGCCAGGATCCGCTGGAATACTATTATTCGCAACTGATCGTCACGCTCGAAGGCGAGGACCAGCAAGGCGATCCGGCGCAGGTGCCGGAACCAGCCACGCTGGGCCTGCTGGCGCTCGGCCTGGCCGGGCTCGCGATGCTGCGCCGGCGCTAGGGCGCCCCCAAAGGCGCTTCCTTTGCCCCGGATCGCTCCGGCTGCGGCCGCAGCCAGATCTCGACCCGCCGGTCCTTGGCATTGCAGGCCAGCGTTTCCCTGCTCAAGGTCTTGCCTGGACACTCTCCTGGTTTAGTCAGGGGAGAGCGGTTCCCGACACCGACATGGCTGACGAGCGCCGGATCAATGGTTTTCACCAATTCGTTGCGCACTTCAAGGGCGCGCGCCGTCGACAGGCGCTGGTTTTCGCCGGGCGCGCCGAAATGATCCGCGTGGCCGATGACCAGGATGGCATTGCGCGCGGGCGCGCCGATGCCGGCGGCAACTTCCCGAATTTTTGCCCGGCCCTCGGCGGTGAGATCGCTTTTGCCGAACTCGAACAAGGTGTCCGCTGGCAGCGTGATGCCGTGCGTCGGCTGGTCCGGCCAGAAAACGATAGGCGGCGCAGGCCTTTCCGGACGCATTGTCTTGACCGCATGGGGAATGATGAGCAGCGCCAGCGCAACCGTAATCATGGGGACGAAGCGGTTGGCCCACGTGCCCAGGCTTTCGAAAATCCTGTCGAGCGACACCATGTTGTCCCCCTGACGATGTGCGTTGATGCGCTACCGGTCAAGTGTCGGAACTGCCCTGGCCGGTTCTGTTCTGGGTTGCCTGGATGCCGAAGTAAAAGCCGATGACCGAAGACAGCAGGGTGGCGACGGGGCCGACGATGACGTCCAATAAGGACTTCAGGTGCTGGAAGCGCCTGTCGATCAGCGCCACGTCGTCGTCGAGGAACAAGGTAGTGAAGGCGAGCCCGATCACCAGGAAGAACAGGGCGATCAGCCAGACGGTAATGATCTCCCGCATGCCGCGCTGGGAGCGGCGGTCATGGTAGGAATCGCGGAAGATGTCGGTATCCGCCTGGACCACCCTGGGGTCCCAGGCAACGGTGCCAGCGGGTTCATGGCCGAGATCGCCGATCGGATCGACTCGGTCCACCCTGGGATCCCAGCCGCTGGTCGGATCGGTCATGAGACACGCTCAGCGGCTGGTAGGTACCTTGGCAGGAAGATGCGGGGTTGCAATCTGGACAACAGGATCCCGGTCGGCATTGGCCGAGACCACCGCATAACCCTGGTTGGTTTGCTCGACGGCCCATTTATAGACCGCCAGGGCTTCGCGCGCCACATCGTTGGCGCTCAGCGCTTTGTCGGATGGGCTGCGTCCGTTTATTTGCCGGAGTTTCTCATTGATCGAATCAATGATCGACTGTGGGACTTCAAGTCTGATTTCTGGCATATGGCCTCCTGGAGGAACTGCAGACGGGCTGCATCGACGCATCCAAGATTACTCCACTTTTCATCCGGTCGCAACCGAGACGCGGCCTTCGGCCGCCACGCGGTCCTTGCCGAGCACCGTGAATTCTCCCTCGCCGGGACCCGCCGTGAGCCTTGCCTGCGCACCCAGCGGCAAGGGGCTGCGGAAGCGGCACCAGACCGACGCCAGCCGGCCTTGTCCGGCGCGTTCCAGGTGGGCGCAGGCTTGCGCCATCGTGTGTGCGCCGTGGATGATCGGTGCGCGCATGCCCATCAGGCGCGCGCTCCACGGCCACAGGTGGATCGGATTCCAGTCGCCCGACAGGGCGGCGTAGCGGCGCCCGGCGTCATCGGCCAGTGTCCAGCTCGCGAGCGGCGTGGCGGCCGGCGCGATGGCTGGGGACGGCTTGCCTTCTCCGCCCTTGCTTCCGCGCCTGACCAGGTAATCGCTGCTGCACACGAACGCCAGCCGCTCACCGTCGAAAGCCTGGGTCTCGAGCAGGCAGTGGATGGCGCCGTTCGCCGCAGGAGGCTGCAGCGCCGCCTTCGTCGTGATCGCCAACGGCCGCGCCGGATCGACCGGGCCGTGCATGACCAGCGTATTCTCGACGTGGATCAGCCCCGGAATCCTGAACGGCGTCGGCCGGTCCAGCATCGTCGCCAGCTGGGCGCGCTGCGCGAGCAGGTAGAGGAAGGTGAGGGGTACGGCATCGCCCTCGAACCCGAACGCCGCCTGGTAGCGCCGCACATGGGCCAGGTCGATACCGGGTAAGAGATAAGTGGCCTGGATGTCCGCGCCGGCATGGCGCACAGGACGTTTGAACATCGCGCGCAAGAGCATGCGCGCGCCAAGGGGAGGGAGGAGCGGATGAGTCATCCGGCTAGGATAACCCACCCGCCTTCGTCAGGCCATCAGGCTGCCTGCTGCGATTCCGCGATGCGCTTGGCGATGTGGGCCAGCGCCTCGTCCACCTGGTCGATCAGGATCAGGCACAGGTCGCCCGCTTCGAGGCGCGACAGCGCACGGTCGATGGCGACGAACTCGCCATTGATTTCCTCGACGTGGCTGGTGCGGGTGGCGCCAATCAGGCCCTTGCGCAGCAGCGCGAGCACTTCGCCGTCGGCGCGGCCGCGCTGGCACTGGTCCTGGTACAGCAGTACGTCGTCGAACACCTTGCCCAGGATTTCGGTCTGCTGCGTGATGTCCTGGTCGCGGCGGTCGCCGGCGCCGCTGATCACCACCGAGCGGCGCTTGGCAGGCATGCCCTGCACGGCGGAGCTCAGCGCGGCGATGGCGTCCGGGTTGTGGCCGTAGTCGGCAATCACGGTCGCACCCTTGTAATCGAACACGTTAAAGCGGCCCGGGGCATTGTCGCTCTCGCCCACGAAGGTCTTCAGGCCGCCGCGGATCGATTCCCACTTGATGCCCACCGCCCAGGCAGCGGCCACCGAGGCCATCACGTTCTCGACCTGGAAGCCGACCGTGCCGTTGCGGGTGATCGGCACCTCGTTGAGCGGAATGCGCTCTTCCTGCTTGCCCAGCGCGCAGACCAGGTGGCCGTCGTCGACGAAGACGACGCGGCGGCCCTGGGCGCGGTGCATCGACATCAGCGGGTTGCCGATGTCCTGGGCGAAGAAGGTCACGTCGCCGCGGGTCACTTCGGCCATCGCGGCCACCACCGGGTCGGCGGCGTTCAGCACCGCCATGCCGTTGTCGGCCACGTTCTGCACGATCACGCGCTTGAGCACCGCCAGGTCCTCGAGCGTGGTGATGTAGTTCAGGCCCAGGTGGTCGCCCGCGCCGATGTTGGTCACCACCGCCACCTGGCAGCGGTCGAAGGCCAGGCCTTCGCGCAGCAGGCCGCCGCGGGCGGTCTCGAACACGGCCGCGTCCACGTCCGGATGCAGCAGCACATTGCGCGCGCTGCGCGGGCCGCTGCAGTCGCCGCTGTCGATGCGGCGGCCTTCGATGTAGACGCCGTCGGTGTTGGTCATGCCGGTGCGCAGGCCCGATGCGGTGAGCAGGTGGGCGATCAGGCGCACGGTCGTGGTCTTGCCGTTGGTGCCGGTGACGGCCACCACCGGGATGCGGCCGTCGTCGCCGGGGCCGTACAGGGTGTCCATGATGGCTTCGCCGATCGGGCGGCTCTTGCCGAACGAGGGCGAGAGGTGCATGCGCAGGCCCGGCGCGGCATTGACTTCGACGATGCCGCCGTGGAGTTCCTCGATGGGCTTGAGCACGCTGTCGCACACCAGGTCGACGCCGCAGATGTCCAGGCCGACCATGTGGGCGGCGGCGATGGCGCGCGCCGCGACTTCCGGATGGACGTCGTCGGTGACGTCGGTGGCCGAGCCGCCGGTCGACAGGTTGGCGTTGTTGCGCAGGACCACGCGCTGGCCGACGGCCGGCACGGAGTCCGCGTTCAGGCCTTGCTTGGCCAGGGTGGCCAGGGCGATGTCGTCGAAGCGGATCTTGGTCAGCGAGGTGGCGTGGCCGTCGCCGCGGCGTGGATCCAGGTTCACCTGTTCCACCAGCTGGCGCACGGTCTGCTTGCCGTCGCCTACCACTTGCGGCGGGTCGCGGCGCGCGGCGGCCACCAGCTTGTCGCCGATCACCAGCAGGCGGTAGTCGTGGCCCGGCAGGTAGCGCTCGACCATGATGTCGTCGCGGAATTCCGAGGCCGCGTGGAAGCCGGCGGTCAGCTGTTCCCTGGTGGTGACGTTGACGGTCACGCCCTTGCCCTGGTTGCCGTCCTTCGGCTTGATCACGACCGGCAGGCCGATCTCCTGAGCCGCAATCCAGGCGTCGTCCGGATCGGTCACGGTGCGGCCGTGCGGCACCGGCACGCCGGCGGCGTCGAGCAACTTCTTGGACAGTTCCTTGTCTTGCGCGATCGATTCGGCGATGGCGCCGGTGGCGTCGATCTCGGCGGCCTGGATGCGGCGCTGGCGGCTGCCCCAGCCGAACATCACCAGGCTGCCTTCGGTCAGGCGGCGGAAGGGGATGTTGCGGGCCACCGCGGCCTGCACGATCGAACCAGTCGACGGGCCGAGGCGCACGTCCTCGTCCAGCTCGCGCAGGCGCGCCAGCGCGCCGGCCAGGTCGAAGGGCTGGTCGTCGACGGTGGCCTTGATCAGTTCCTGGGCCAGTTCCAGGGCCAGGCGGCCGACGTCTTCTTCGCTGTACTCGACCACCACCTGGTAGATGCCGCGCTCGAGCGTGGCGGTGGTGCGGCTGAAGGTCACCGGGCAGCCGGCTTCGGCCTGCAGGGCCAGGGCCGCGTGCTCGAGCACCTGGGCCATCGGGACGGTGTCGTCATGGCCCATCGGCTGCAGCTGGCCGATCTGCGGGAAGCGCGTGCGCAGCCGCTTTTCGAACTCGGGCAGGGCGCCGATCGATTCCTCTTCGGGCGAGCACGAAACGATCGCCTCGACCGAAGTGTGGTGGCTCCAGAGGTTGGGGCCACGCAGGGCCCGTACGCGTGATACTTCCATAAACCGTCAGTCCTTTCGCGGGCCGCCCCGGCAGGGCAAAGGCGGACACCAAGGCCCGGCGCCTGCCGGGCCGATTCAAATATTAGTTGTTTGCTTTCTTCGGGGTCGCGTCGAAAGCACGCAGGCCGCCGCAAATCAGGTCCGCGGGCACGTCCAGCGCCCAGGCCGCCGCCACCGCCGCCAGCACGTTTTCCGGATGCTTGACCGTGGACGGCTTCATCTTCGCCAGTTCCAGCAGCGGCGTCTCGTTCTGGCCTTCCGCCAGCACGATGCGGCCGTCGCGTGCGAACACGATGCGCTCGCCCTTGGCGCGGTGCCCGGCCATGACGGCGTTGTGCTCGTCCAGCGCGTAGAAGATCACGCGGCCGTCGCTCAGCTCGGCCAGCGCGGCGACGCGCTCGTTGGCGGCGTTCAGCACGGCCGCGCCTTCCGGCAGGATCACGTCGACCTGGCTGCGGATCACGTTGCGCATCGCGTCTTCGTCGCGGATGTAGAACTCGGCCACGTCGTCCATGCCTTCCATGTCCGTCACCACGCCCACGGTGCAGCGGTCGTAGGGCAGGCCGCCCGACAGGATCGAGCGCGCGTTCGATTCGAACACGGCGGTCTGCACGGTGCGGTTGATCAGGAGGCGCTGGCCGGCTTCGGCGCCGGTGGAGTCGCGGTGCGAGACTTCGCGCGCGTCCAGGTACAGGCCTTCGCCGTTGGCCACGCCCACGTGCTTGCCGGTGATGTGGACCAGGCAGCCGATCAGGCGGGCGATCAGGCTGGTGCCCAGGGTGCCGGTGACGCCCACGACCGGGATGCGGCCGTTCTCGTTCGGTCCGAACAGGTGGTCGACGATGGCCTGGCCGACGTTGCGCGGCTGGCCGCTGGCCGGCTTGATGTGGGCCAGCAGGCCCGGGCTGGAATTGACTTCGATGATGGCGCCGCGCTGCTCGGCAAGCGGACGCGAAATGTCTTCGCACACCAGATCGATGCCGGCGATGTCCAGGCCGACCACGCGCGCGGCCAGGGCCGCGGCGTGCGCGACTTCCGGGTGCACCAGGTCGGTGACGTCGTCGGCGACGTTGCCGTTCAGCTGGATCAGGACCTTCTGGCCCGCTTGCGGCACGGAGTCCGGCGTCAGCCCCTGGCGCTTCAGGTCGAGCAGGATCTCGTCGCTTTCGGCCGGCTTGACCAGGCCGAGCGGATGCTCTTCGCTCTCGCCGCGGCGTGGATCGATGTTGATCTGGGTTTCGCACAGTTGGCTGACACTGAGCTTGCCGTCGCCCGTCACCCACAGCGATTCGCCCTTGGCGGCGGCGACCACCTTGCGGCCGACCACCAGCAGGCGGTGCTCGTTGCCCGGGATGAAGCGCTCGACCAGCACCGATTTGCTGTCGCCTTCGACGGCCGCGATCTCGTAGGCGGCCTTGACGTCGGCCTCGGTCATGAGATTGAGCGACACGCCGCGGCCGTGGTTGCCGTCGATCGGCTTGACGGCGACCGGCAGGCCGATGTCCTGGGCTTCGTCCCAGGCGTCCTCGGGGCTGCGCGCGATCGAGCCTTCCGGCACCGGCACGCCGCAGGAGGACAGCAGGGTCTTGGTCAGGTCCTTGTCGCTGGCGATGCCTTCGCCGATGGCGCTGGTGCGGTCGGTCTCGGCGGTCCAGATGCGGCGCTGCGCGGCGCCGTGGCCGAGCTGCACCAGGTTGCCTTCCGTGAGACGGATCGACGGGATCCTGCGGTCGGTGGCGGCGTCGACGATGTGCGCGGTCGACGGGCCCAGGCAGTAGCGGTCGACCAGGTCGGTCAGCTGCGCCACGGTAGCGGGCAGGTCGAAGGAGGTGTCGTTGATCGCGGCCATCAGGAGGGCATGGCCGGCGTCGAGGGCGGCGCGGCCGACGAGCTCGTCGCGGGTGCGGAAGGCCATCTTGTAGATGCCATGCTCGCCGGTGGAGCGGGTCTTGCCGAAGCCGGTCTTCATGCCGGCCAGGTTCTGCAGCTCGAGCACGATGTGCTCGAGGATGTGGCCGGCCCAGGTGCCGTCGTTCAGGCGTTCGATGAAGCCGCCGCGGTGGCCGACGCCGCAATGGTGCTCGACCAGGCCCGGCAGCCAGGCGGTCAGGCGCTCGGTGAAGCCGGGCAGGGTGTTCGAGGGGGATTCTTCAAGCTCGCCGATGTCGAGCCATGCCTCGATCACCGGGCGGTAAGTCCAGATGTTCGGACCGCGCAGGTAGCTTACGCGGAGAAACTTGATGTCGTTCTTCTTGTTCATTTAACAATATCTATGTCCACGTGTCCGTTTGCTCACCTGGACGATTACCTTATCGTCGACGCCTGCCGCGGGGACTTTTCCGCAACACGCATCATGTATACTGAGGGGAACGGAGCTTACCGTGCCGCATCATTTTCTGCCAGCATCGCCGTTTGTCATCCAAAGGATAGACGAGAACGTTAAGTCGCTCTGTGGAGCGTTTCACGCAGCGGTGCTGTTAGCAGCCCTTTTGTGCTTGCCGAGCCGGCTGCCTTGCTCATCCCTCCAGAACTTTTGCCTGTCACCGGGCGCAATACATGACAACTCAACAACTTGCTAGTCCGTCGTCGCTGGCGGTAGCCGCCAGTTTTTTGCCTGAACACTGGCAAAGTGACGTCGCGAAACAGCTTGCACCAGGGGAAAACGTTTTGAGCAGCGTGGAGGTTGACCTCGACGCGAAATTACGTTTCGTGAAGGGGCTGGTCGTGGTGACCACCCACCGGCTGCTGGCCCGCGCCCCGGGCGAGAGCGCCTGGCGCGACTGGCCGCTGCGCGCCGGCCTGGAACTGCGCCACCACGATCACGCCGGCGTCGGCCACCTGGAACTGGTGGATGCGCACGGCCTTCTGGGCGCCTGGCGCTTCACCCTGGGCCAGAACCTGCAGGCGATCCGCGTGGTGGATCAGTTCAAGGACCAGGTCGAGAGCGTGGCCACCGGCATCGCGGTGGAGCCGCCGGAGCAGCATACTTGTCCGAGTTGCAAGGCCCCGCTGGAGCCCGACCAGGAAGACTGCCCGATCTGCGAAAAGGTGCTGCATACCCCGCCGTCCACCTGGACCCTGTTCCGCCTGTGGCGCTTCGCCAAGCCCTACCAGGGCCAGTTGCTGGCCGGCTTCCTGCTGATGCTCGGTTCGACCGGCGCGCACATGATCCCGCCTTACCTGACCAAGCCGCTGATGGACAACGTGTTGATTCCTTATCAAAACGGCCAGACCATCGACACCTCGCTCGTCTATTTATATATGGGCGGCCTGTTCGGGGCGGCGATGCTGGCCTGGGCGCTAGGCTGGGGCAAGACCTACGTGCTGGCGCTGGCTTCCGAGCGCATCAGCGCCGACCTGCGCTCGACCACTTATGAACACCTGCTGCGGCTGTCGCTCGAATACTTTGGCGGCAAGCGCACCGGCGACCTGATGTCGCGCATCGGCAGCGGTTCGGACCGGATCAGTGTCTTCCTGTCGCTGCACCTGCTCGACTTCCTGTCGGACGTCCTCCTGATCATCATGACCGGCGTGATCCTGTTCAGCATGAATCCCTGGCTGGCGCTGGTCACGCTGGTTCCGCTGCCCTTCATCGCCTGGATGATCCACGTGGTGCGCGACAAGCTGCGCACCGGCTTCGAGAAGATCGACCGGGTCTGGGGCGAGGTCACCAACGTGCTGGCCGATACCATCCCCGGCATCCGGGTGGTGAAGGCCTTCGCCCAGGAAAAGCGCGAAGCCGCCCGCTTCCGTGAAGCCAACAAGCACAACCTGGCCGTCAACGACAAGCTGAACAAGGTCTGGTCGCTGTTTTCGCCGACCGTCTCGCTGCTGACCGAGATCGGCCTGCTGGTGATATGGTGCTTCGGCATCTGGCAGGTCTCGCGCGGCGACATCACGGTGGGCACCCTGACGGCCTTCATCGCCTACAGCGGCCGCTTCTACGTGAAGCTCGATTCCATGAGCCGCATCGTCTCGGTGACGCAAAAATCGGCCTCGGCCGCCAAGCGTATCTTCGACATCCTCGACCACGTGTCGAGCGTGCCGGACCCGGTCAATCCGGTGAAGGTGGACAAGGTGCGCGGCGACATCGAGCTGCGCGAAGTCGGATTCCGCTACGGCAACCGCGCCGTGAACCGCGGCATTTCGCTCAAGATCAAGGCGGGCGAGATGGTGGGCCTGGTCGGCCACAGCGGCTCCGGCAAGAGCACCCTGGTCAACCTGATCTGCCGCTTCTACGACGTGGCCGAAGGCGCGATCCTGCTGGATGGCAAGGACATCCGCTCGTTCGCGGTGGCGGATTACCGCCGCAACATCGGCCTGGTGCTGCAGGAACCTTTCCTGTTCTTCGGCACGATCGCCGAGAACATCGCCTACGGCAAGCCGAGCGCGACCCGCGAGGAAATCATTGCCGCCGCGCGTGCGGCGCATGCCCACGAGTTCATCCTGCGCTTGCCGCAGGGCTATGACTCGATGGTGGGCGAGCGCGGGCAGGGCCTGTCGGGCGGCGAGCGCCAGCGTATTTCGATTGCGCGCGCACTGCTGATCGACCCGCCGATCCTGATCCTGGACGAGGCGACCTCGTCGGTGGACTCGGAAACCGAGAAAGAGATCCAGAAGGCGCTCGACAACCTGGTCCAGGGCCGCACCACGATCGCCATCGCGCACCGCCTGTCGACCCTGCACCGCGCCGACCGCCTGGTCGTGCTCGACCGCGGCGTGGTGGTGGAAGAGGGCAACCACGACGAGCTGATGGCGCGCGAAGGCGCCTACCACCGCCTCTACGAAGCGCAAGCGCGCAACGTGGACCAGGACATGGACGACAAGGACGACTAATGGCGACGAATTTCCAACTGCGGCGCGACAGCTTCGGCAAGCTGGTGATTACCCTGGAAAGCGGCGAAGAGCACGTGGGCGTGATTCCGGTGCGCGCGTTTCCGATCCAGGCGCCGACCAAGGGGATTTCCCTGGTGCGCGACGGGGGCAAGGAAGTGGCGTGGATCGATGACCTGCTCGATGTGCCGGAGCAGATTCGCAACCTGGTGCAGGAAGAGATCGAAGGACGCGAGTTCATTCCAGAGATCCTGCACATCAGGGATGTATCGAGCTTCGCGACGCCGTGCACCTGGTTCGTGAAGACGGATCGCGGGGAGACCGAGTTCGTGCTCAAGGTGGATGAGGATATCCGGCGCGTGGGGGAGGCCTCGCTGCTGGTGGCGGATAGCCATGGGATCAACTTCCTGGTGCGGGATATGTACCGCATCGATAAGCACAGCCGCAAGATTCTCGATCGGTTCCTGTAGTTCTTTACGCTGCTAGCTGTTCACACAAACTTGGGTTCCGGCGAAGGCCGGAACCCAAGTTCGCAGCACTTCCCCCAACTTCGACTCTTCCCTCTAATCGCATCATTGCACGCCCCAACTAACGCATGCTAATTTAGTTAACACGTTAACGATCCGGAGCGCACCATGCAAATCAGCGAAGTGGCCATCCCCGTCGCCCACACCACTCTGGCCACGACCTGCCGCACCGTCCCCAACGCGCAAGCCACGGTCCTGGTCCATCCCGCCACCGCCGTCACGCAAGGCTTCTACAGCGCCTTCGCCGACTACCTCGCCAGCCGCGGCTTCAACGTGATCACCTACGACTACCGCGGCACAGGAAAATCCCGCCCCGCCAGCCTGCGCGGCATGGAAGTGATGATGTCCGACTGGATCGACCAGGACGTCCCCGCCGTCACGGCCTGGGCCGCCACCCGCTTCTCCGATCTGCCGCTGCTCGCCGTCGGCCACAGCGTCGGCGGCCACGCCCTGGCCCTATCCCCGAGCACCAGCCAGCTGCGCGCCGCCATGCTGATCGCCGCCCACGCCGGCGCGACCCGCACGGTGCGCGGCTGGTTCGAGCGTCAGCGCGTGCGCTTCGTGCTCAGCGTGCTGGCCCCGGTGCTGTGCCGCCTGCTCGGCTACATGCCTGGCAAGCGCATCGGCCTGGGCGAAGACCTGCCGCGCGGCGTGATGCTGCAATGGTCCGGCTGGTGCGCCCAGCCGCGCTACTTCTTCGACGACCCGGCCGTCGGCGCCGCACGCCGCATGGCCATGCAGCGCATCCCAATGAAGGTACTGAGCTTCACCGACGACCCCTGGGCCAACCCGGTCGCGGTCGACATGCTGGTCTCGCCCCTGCCGCAGGCCCGGCTGCAACGTCGCCAGGTGTCGCCGCGCGAGGCGGGCGTGCCTGCCATCGGCCACATGGGCTTCTTCCGCCGCCGCTGCGAAGCCGTGTTGTGGAAGGAGACCGCCGACTGGCTGCTGGCGCACTGCACGCAAAAGGAGAGGGCAGAGCATGCCTGAGCATAAGCCGCCACGCTTCGTCGCCCTGGTCAACCGCGCCCAGCGCGCCATGCAGCGCTGGATCGAAGGCCGCCCGGAAGCCTGGGAAGGCGCCAGCGCCGCCCAGGCCGGGCTGCTGTTCCTGCTCACCGCGCGCGAAGACGCGGCCATCGGCGAGATCGCCCAGGCCCTGGACGTCGCCCCCGCCGCCGTCACCAACCTGTCCAAGCGCATGCAGGCGGCCGGCCTGGTCGAACGCATCGGCGATGCGAACGACGCACGCCTGACCCGGCTGCGGCTGAGCGAGACGGGCAGGGAAGCCAGCCGCCAGGCGACCAGCGCGCTGGCCGAACTGAATGCGCGGCTCGCCGAGGGCTTTACCCAGCAGGAGCTGGCGGTCGTCGCGCGCTGGCTGGAGCAGGCGACCCGCCTCTGAACCAGCTTGATACCGGTTTCTGTACGTGCCCTCACATACAGCACAAGCAATGCCGCGTAGAGTCTTCCTATCGGCCGCAAGGCCATCGGAGGTCTCATGGATTCCATCAACCAACAACAGCCGGAACTGAACCGCCGCGACTTGAGCGGCCCCGGCGCCATCGAGCGCGTCAAGGATATGACCGAGGACGCGGACAGCTGCTTCTTTTGTACTGCCGCCAGTCTGGGCCCGAGCCGGGGTGTGCGCCCGATGAGCGTGCGCGAAACGGACGATAACGGCACGCTCTGGTTCCTCAGCAGCATCGACAGTCACAAGAACCAGGAAATCGCGATCGACCCGAACGTGAAGCTCTACTTCCAGGTCAGCAAGCATGCGGGCTTCCTCGAACTCGACGGCCATGCCGAGATTTCGCAAGACAAGGCCCAGATCAAGCGGCTCTGGAACTTCATGCTGCGCACCTGGTTCACCGAAGGCGAGGACGACCCGCGCATCACCGTCATCAAGGTTACCCCGCGCAGCGGCTACTACTGGGACAACAAGCATGGCAACGCGGTCGCTGGCGCCAAGGTGGCGGTCGGCGCCGTGGTCGGCGTGACGCTGGACGACTCGATCGAGGGCAGGCTGACCTTCGGCTAAGCGTCGATGCACGCTGTCGTCGTCACCATCGGTTCGGCGGGCGACCTGTTTCCCTTCCTGTGGATGGGCAGGGCGCTGCGCGAACGCGGCCACCGGGTCGACTTCCTCGGCCCGGTCCAGCACGAACCCTATGTGACCCGGGCCGGTTTGCCTTTCCACGGCTTGCCGGCCGACCCGGCGGTGCTCGACCATCCGGACTTGTGGCATCCAACCCGCGGTTTCGCGGTCGTCTGGCAGGCCACCCGGCCCGCGATGGCCGAACTGCCGGCCTATATGGAAGCGCTGCCGCCCGGCGAGGACCGCGTGCTGCTCGCCCATCCGCTGGCCTTGCCCGAGGCCGACCTGTGCCGCGCAGCCTGTCCCGGACTGAAGATCGCCGCCGCCTACCTGGCGCCATCCAACCTGCCCACCGTCCATGACCCATTGATGCTGGGACCCTGGCGCGTGCCGCGCTGGGCGCCGCATGTGGCGCGCCGCTGGCTGTGGCGCCGGCTGGCGGCAAGCCTGGTCGATCCTGTCGCGCTGCCGGACGTGAATGCCGCTCGCGCCGCGCGCGGCCTCCCGCCGGTGCACGACCTTGTCAAGCACATCACCGGCGTGCCGGATCTCTCGGTCACGCTGTTCCCGGGGTGGTTCGCGCCGACCCAGCCGGACTGGCCGCAGCCGATGATCAGGACCGGTTTTCCTTTATATGACCCGGCGCCCGATGCGGCGCTGGGCCCCGAGCTGCAGGCTTTCCTCGCATCTGGTCCTCCACCCGTGGCCTTCACGCCCGGCACCGGCAATCGCCAGGCCGGCCGCTACTTCGAGGCCGCGGCGCAGGCAACACGCCGCCTCGGCCTGCGCGCCATCTTCCTGACGCCGCACCGCGAGCAGCTTCCCGCTGAACTGCCCGAACATTTCCTGTGGCAGGAGTACGTTCCGCTGAAGGCTTTGTTGCCCCATGTGGCGGCGCTGGCCCACCATGGGGGCATCGGCACCACCGCCGAAGCCTTGCGCGCCGGCACGCCCCAGCTGGTGGTCCCGCTGGCGCACGACCAGTTCGACAACGCGGCCCGCGTGGTCAGTCTTGGCGCGGGCGCGAGCCTGCATGCGTCGCGCGTCACCGCCGAACGCGTGGCGCAAGCCTTACGGCGGGTCGTCGGCAGAGAGGAAGTGGGAGGGCGCTGCCGCGAGATCCGCACGCGCTTCAATGCGCCATCGGGCATCGACCAGCTGTGCGCGAGCCTGGAAGCATTGGCGGTCCCCTAAGGCTACTGTTGGGAATCGCACCGACGCCCTCCCGTCGGCGCGCTCTAATACCTCATCGTCGATGATGCCGGAGGGCACATGCCCAGCAAGAAACAGAACATCGCCGGACGCGAGCCGGCGCCCGAAGGCTACGTGCGCGTACGCGGCGCGCGCGAGCACAACCTGAAGAACGTCAGCCTGGACATCCCGCGCGGCGCGCTGGTGGTGTTCACCGGCGTGTCCGGCTCGGGCAAGTCCTCGCTCGCCTTCGGGACCCTGTACGCGGAAGCGCAGCGGCGCTACCTGGAATCGGTCTCGCCCTATGCGCGCCGCCTGTTCCACCAGATGCCGGTGCCCGAAGTGGAAGAGATCGAAGGCTTGCCGCCCGCCGTCGCCCTCCAGCAGCAGCGCGGCACGCCGACTGCGCGCTCTTCGGTCGGCAGCGTGAGCACCCTGTCGAATTCCCTGCGCATGCTGTACTCGCGCGCCGGCGACTATCCGCCGGGGCAGGAGCTGCTGTATGCGGAATCCTTCTCGCCCAACACGCCGCAGGGCGCCTGCCCGCGCTGCTCGGGCATGGGCCGCATCTACGACGTGACCGAGGATTCGATGGTGCCGGACGACAGCCTCAGCATCCGCGAGCGCGCGGTGGCCGCCTGGCCGCCGGCCTGGCATGGCCAGAACCTGCGCGACATCCTGGTCACCCTGGGCTACGACGTCGACACGCCCTGGCGCGACCTGCCGAGGAAAGACCGCGACTGGATCCTGTACACCGAGGAAACCCCCACGGTGCCGGTCTACGCCGGCCTGACGCCCAAGGAAACCCGCGCCGCCCTGCGGCGCAAGGAAACCCCCAGCTACCAGGGCACCTTCATCGGCGCGCGCCGCTACGTGCTGCAGACTTTCGCCAACACCGAAAGCGCGTCCATGAAGAAGCGCGTGGCGC
This sequence comes from Massilia sp. AB1, assembly GCF_018119385.1. Classification (NCBI taxonomy): domain Bacteria; kingdom Pseudomonadati; phylum Pseudomonadota; class Betaproteobacteria; order Burkholderiales; family Oxalobacteraceae; genus Massilia; species Massilia sp. AB1. The sequence continues at coordinate 38,884 of NZ_JAGKSG010000040.1, forward strand.
GCTACATGGTCAGCACCACCTGCCCGGAATGCGAAGGCAAGCGCCTGCGCAAGGAGTCGCTGTCGGTGACCTTCTCCGGCGTGGACATCGCCGAGATCTCGCGCATGCCGCTCGAGCGCCTGGCCACGCTGCTGCGTCCCTACGCCGAAGGCAAGGACAAGGACAAGGGCGAGCTGTACGCCGAGCAGCTGGTCGTGCGCCGCCGCATCGCGGCCGACCTGTTTGCGCGGCTGGAAGTGCTGCTGGCGCTGGGCTTGGGCTACCTGGCGCTGGAGCGCAGCACGCCGACCCTGTCGCCGGGCGAGCTGCAGCGCCTGCGCCTGGCCACCCAGGTGCGCTCCAGCCTGTTCGGCGTGGTCTATGTGCTGGACGAGCCCTCGGCCGGCCTGCACCCGGCCGACGCCGAGGCCCTGCTGGATGCGCTGGACCAGCTGAAAGCGGCAGGCAATTCGCTGTTCGTGGTCGAGCACGCGCTGGACGTGATCCGCAAGGCCGACTGGCTGGTCGACGTCGGCCCGATGGCGGGCGAGCGCGGCGGCCAGATCCTGTACAGCGGCGAGCCGCAAGGACTGCGCGCCGTGGAGAAGTCGCAGACGCGCCGCTACCTGTTCGACGAGGCGCCGCTGCCCAAGCGGGCGCCGCGCACGCCCACCGGCTGGCTCAAGCTCGAAGGCGTGCGCCGGAATAACCTGCACGGCATAGGCGTCGCCTTTCCGCTGGGCGTCCTGACCAGCGTGACGGGCGTGTCCGGCTCCGGCAAGTCCAGCCTGGTCAGCCAGGTGCTGGTCGAACTGGTGGGCGCCGCGCTGGGCCACGCGCCGGCGGAGGAAGAAGAGACCCCGGGCGAACCGGACCTGGAGCGCGACGAGGCGCTGCCGCTGGAAGGCCGCATCGTCAGCGGCATGGAAGGCGTGCGGCGCCTGGTGCGGGTCGACCAGAAGCCGATCGGCCGCACCCCGCGCTCCAACCTGGCCACCTACACCGGCTTGTTCGACCAGGTGCGCAAGCTGTTCGCGGCCACCCCGGACGCGCGCAAGCGGCGCTACGACGCCGGGCGCTTTTCCTTCAACGTGGCCAAGGGCCGCTGCGAGCACTGCGCGGGCGAAGGCTTCGTCATGGTCGAGCTGCTGTTCCTGCCCAGCGTGTACGCGCCTTGCCCGACGTGCGAGGGCAAGCGCTACAACGCCAAGACCCTGGAAGTGAGCTACCGCGGCCGCAATATCGCCGAAGTCCTGGGCATGACGGTCGGGGAGGCGATCGAATTCTTCAAGGACGAGCCCCTGGTCGAACGCTCGCTCGAAGTGCTGGCGGAAGTGGGCCTGGACTACCTGCGCCTGGGCCAGCCGGCCACCGAGCTGTCCGGCGGCGAGGCCCAGCGCATCAAGCTGGCCTCGGAACTGCAGCGCGCTACCCGCGGCAACGCCTTGTACGTGCTGGACGAACCGACCACCGGCCTGCATCCGCTCGATGCCGACCGCCTGATGGTGCAGCTCAACCGCCTGGTCGACGCGGGCAATACCGTGGTCGTGGTCGAGCACACCATGCGGGTGGTGGCCGGCAGCGACTGGGTGATCGACATCGGTCCGGGGGCGGGCGAGGCCGGCGGCAAGCTGGTGGCCTGCGGTCCGCCGGCGGAGGTGGCGCGCAACAAGACCAGCCGGACGGCCCCGTATTTGCGCAAGCATTTGCCGTAGGGTTGGGGGGGGGGGCCCCCCCCCGGGGGGGGGGGGGGCCCCCCGCCCCGCGGGGGGGGGGGGGGGCGGGCCGCCCCCC